>JABMOB010000027.1 GCA_013204345.1 Parcubacteria group bacterium
GCTTGGGACATAAGTCGTGCCTGTTTACCTACATGATGTGCTCCCATATCACCCTCTATTTCATCTTTTGGTGTGAGTGCCGCCACAGAATCAATGACAATGACATCGATTTTTCCGGAGCGTACCAAACTCTCCACAATTTCAAGAGCTTGTTCTCCTGTGTCTGGTTGAGAAATAAGCAGATCATCAATTTTTACCCCAAGTCTTTTGGTGTATTCAGGGTCCATTGCGTGCTCTGCGTCTATAAAAGCGCAAATACCGCCCTTTTTCTGCGCCTCAGCGATAATATGAAGGGATAGTGTCGTTTTACCCGATGATTCTGGGCCAAATATTTCCACAATTCTTCCTCTCGGTATTCCTCCCACTCCAAGAGCGGCATCAAGGCCTATAGATCCTGTGGGTATAGCGTTTATGTCTACGCGAGGTTTCTCTCCAAGTTTCATTATAGAATCATCTCCAAATTTCGTCTGGATTTCTTTTATTGTGTCCGCAATGTTTTTCCCATGCTCTTTTGGTGGTGCTTTTGGTTTTTTTATCATATAAATTTGGTTATAAATTATAAAATTATGTTATGACTATATACTATTTGTGATCATTTGTGCACTCGTTCCGATTTGTGGATTGTTATTTTTAATTACTTCTTTGTACACCAACTCAAGCATTTTTTCAACTTCTCTTCCAAATTTATCTTTAACACGAAGTTTGATTATGTTGTAACCGTCTGACAGAAGTAATTTTTCATGGAATATTCCTTGTTCATCTACAAATATCGGTCGGTCATTTAAGCTTATATAAGAAATATTTTTTGTCTCACCTTTTATGATCGCAGGTTGGTTTTTTATCGTTGAGCCATTTTCTGGTTCAAGAATTGTAATTTTTGGTCCCTCCATAAGGTTTCTTGATTCATATAAGGTGTAACCCCCAATACAAACTACCGCAATAATAATAATTGATATTTTTATTATTAATTTGGGATCGTTTTTCATATTACGTGATTTTATTCTACTGTCTCGCTTTCTTCACTACTCGATTCTTCTTGCTCGGGTGATACTGGTTCGATTTCCTCTAATGTTTTGTGAGCCGGTATTTCTTCGCTTACATTTGTATTTCCACCCAAAACCTCTCTCGCTTTCGCTCCTGAGCCTGCACCTACCACGCCATTTTCTTCCAAAAGATCTATGAGTCTTGCGGCTCGGGCGTATCCGATGCGAAGTTTCCTTTGAAGGTATGAAGTAGACGCCTTGCCCGCTTGTATTACAATCTCACGTGCTTCTTCATAAAGATCATCGTCACCAACATCATCGTTTCCAATAGATCCCTCAAAAATTGCCTGTGTTCCGAGTGAATCTCTCGCGTCACTCTGAGTTGTAAGGTTTATTTCGTTGGGAAGTTCGTTTTTGTAACCGTCAGCCAAATATTTTGCTACGTTTTTGACCTCTGTTTCAGAAATAAAAGCTGATTGTATACGTTGTGGTTGCGACATTTCGCTGCCCAAGTATAACATATCACCAGCACCCAAAAGTTTTTCTGCTCCACCCATATCTAATATAGTCCTTGAATCAATCTGTGATGCCACTTGGAGGGCGATCCTAGTAGGCACGTTTGCTTTGATAAGACCGGTAATAACGTTTACAGACGGTCTTTGGGTTGAAAGTATTAGGTGGATACCAACTGCACGGCTCATCTGAGCAAGGCGTACAATAGCCCCTTCTAGCTCACGTGGATATGCTTGCATGATATCAGCAAGTTCATCTATTACGATTATAATATAAGGCATTGTTTCGGGCAGTTTTGCTTCACCTCCTTCTTCTCTGCTTTTCCTGTATTTCTTGAGTTCTGGGGCAAGAATATTTTTATGATATGAATCAATGTCGCGGACAGATTCTGCTTCCAATATATCGTAACGTCTATCCATTTCTTTTGCCGCCCATTTGAGCGCTAGGATGGTTTTTTTAGCATCGGTGATTACTGGTGTGAGAAGGTGGGGGATTTTGTTGTATAAAGTGAGCTCAACTCTTTTTGGATCAATCATCATAAATTTTAGATTTTCAGGCGAGTTTCTATAAAGCAGTGTTGTGATAATGGCGTGTATCGTTACTGATTTTCCAGACCCTGTGGCGCCCGCAATCAAAAGGTGGGGCATTTTACTCAAGTTTCCAAAATAAGATCTTCCGGAAATTCCCTTACCAAGCGAAACCAAAAGTGGTTTGTCTGACTGGGAGAATTCTTCGCTTGCGAGAAGGGTTCCGAGACCAACGGTTGTTTTTGTGCTATTTGGGATCTCAATACCCACAAGTGACTTACCTGGGATAGGGGCTTCTATTCTTATTGGGTGTGCGGCTAATGCGAGAGCTAGATCATTTTGTAGGCCGACAATACGTGAAAGCTTGACCCCTTCTGCTGGTTTTAGAGCGTATCTTGTAACCGATGGTCCGATTGAGATTTCGTCCATTTCTACATCAATCCCAAAATTCATGAGAGTTCTTTTTATGATGTTTGCATTTGCTTTTATATCACCAACTCCCGGTCTACCACTATCTCTTTCAAGCAAGCTCAAAGGTGGGGGAGAATAAGGTTTGTCCCCGAGAATTCTAAGATTCATATTAAAATCATCACCAACCTCTTTTTCTTTTGGTGGTATCACCACAGCTTTATGTTCAGAGTCTTTTTTTATCTCTTTCTCTTTGGCTTCTGCTGCTACGATAGCAGCTTCTTTTTCTTCGAGTTTCAATTTCTTTTCTTCCTCGGGATTCATACCCGTGTTAACTTTTTTACCATCATCCTTTTTCCTAAAAAGTTTTGTCCAAATTGCCAAAAAGTATGGTTTTAGAGCTGTATCAAAAATAATCAAAATAGAAATAATAAGAACAGCGATTAAAATAATGAGGGTTGTATAGAGATCAAAAAGTTTTATCAAAGGAGAAGATATTGTGTGACCGAGTACACCCCCTTCTCCTGGTTTAGATATTTCAATAATTCCCAAACCAGAAATTACAAAAAGTACTGAGCCGATCGTTTGTGTAAGTGCAAGATTTTTCTGTGCTGATTTAAAGAAAGTAAGTGAGAGTGCAAAGAAGAGGATAGGAAGAAGATAATAACCGAACCCTAAAAGCCAGCTTAGGATTTTAAAAATATTTTCACCCACGATTCCAGCTTTGCCAAATGACGCAAAAATGAACAATAATCCGATTACAAAAAAGACGACAGCCAAAACTGCGTGAACAGTCTCTTCTTTTAGATTGCTAAAAATATTTGAAATACCGCCTTTGTCTTTTTTATTTTTCCGTGACATATGAAATCAATTCGTAATATTAATTATGTACTAATTATAGCATGAGAGCGTCACAATTTCGTCTTGTGTTTTTGTTCTTTCACCGAAACTAGACATTCTTTTTAAGAGCTATTACCCCCCCCCTACAGAAACGAAACGTTTTCTTTTTTAAGCATTGCGATAGGTGATTGGAAACTAATGAGTCGAATAGAAATATTGAATGTTTGACCCCTCACCCAGTTTGTCATTTACTCTAATAAATTAAGCTATTTATAGCGAACTTAATAATACAGTCTGGGTGAGGGGGAGTTTTCAATATTTCGTAAGTGAGACGAGTATAGTTTCTTTATCACCGAAGCATTTTGCGACAAAAAAGAAAATGTTGAGTGGACACTTGTCCTTTACAGGTATATAATGGACATACTTGCATTTCTTATAGAACTATGGTAGTCTATATAAGACAAAAAATATAAGACAGTTTTTCGTAAAAGACAATTATATGAATGAAAATAAGGACATACCCAATCAAGGTGACCAAAACAGTCTAAGTAAGGATCTAAAAAACATTGATCCCATAACCTTTTTTGAGCAAAATAAGGATTTTATCTTTGTATACAAAAAGCTTGAAAAGCTTATTAGTGCTGTATATATGATTACTAATTTCTTTTCCGAGAACGAGCCTTTGAAGTGGAGTATTAGGGATCTTAGTGGTCAGCTTATTTCTCAGATTATAGACATAAAAGACAGAGTTTCTGCAGATCGCAATGTCGTTTTGGATGAAATAAAAAATCTTATCCTTGATCTTGTTTCGCGATTGGAGGTCGCTCATTTTGCCGGTCTTATTTCAGAAATGAACTTTTCTATATTAAAAAAGGAGTTTTCAATACTACTTGGAGCTCTTGTAGAAAAGAATTCATCCGAACAAAAATTCCTCTTCCCAGGTTCATTTTTTGAAATCCCGGATAATCGTGATGCGATGCCATCAATAGGACAAGTCCCTAAGTCAAGGTCAGATTTCTCAAGGACAAAAAATATAACTCAAGAACCATCAGCTTTGTCCTATAGGGATAATAATGTCCGATTACCTAAGGAGGATTTTAGTAAAGGACATATTTCTCAACCCTCAAAAACTCATAGTGCAGAAGGTCCTGTAAAAAACAAGAAAAACAATAGACAAAATATTATTGTTGGTTTTTTGGCGAAAAATAAAGTAGGAACTATAAAAGACATTTCTCTTATGATTAAGGGGTGCAGTGAGAAGACTGTCCAGCGCGAACTCTTGTTTATGGTTAAAAATGGTGTCCTTAAGAAGGAGGGGGAAAGACGCTGGAGTCGATACTCATTGACCTAATTCTATTCGTTTGTGGGGTTGGGGGCTTGAATCCACGAAGCCCCCAAAAACCCAATAAAAACAACAAAGTTAATCTTTTTGTTTTATTGACTTTACTTAGGGCGCCATGCTATAGTGGATACGAGGATTATTGCAGGTTTAAAGCCGTTTATAACGTTGTTTTAGACCAATTCTTGTTATATTTACGTATACTAAGAGTTATCCACAGACTGGTTTTGCAGGGTCTTCGTATAAAAGGTATAGTTATGTGATGTAAATAAGTATTAGTACTACGTTGTGCTAAACTGTTTATGTTCTTAGTCTTGACGAGAAAAATTGAAAGGAGATATCATTTCCATTTCTTCCAAGGTTAAGAGATCTTTGACAATTTCATACTTAAAAATTCCGAATCTCTTTATCCCGAGTTATTTCTGACGTGATAGATATTCAGGCCAAAATTCATCAACTACCTCTTTTTTCTTGTGTCGATAATATGAGAAATTAGAGTTAGTAAAAAAGTAGTTTAGTATTAGTTAGTTATTAGTATTGACCGGTTATTTAAAAAATAAAATTTTAAGTAGCCGTATTATAAGCGCATGGACCAAAAGTCTATGCAATGTTAGTACAATAGTTTCTTCTCATAAAATTATTATTATTTATCTTGAGACGAAATTATTTAAATTATTAAAAACACATATATGTTAAAATCAAAAACTGCAAAAATTGTTGCAGGTTTGGTAGGATTCGCGTTGGTGTTGGCTATCGTAGCAGTTCCTACTGCCGCAAAAGCTGATGCTACAAGCGATCTTATCGCATCATTACAAGCTCAGTTGGCTTCATTGACAGCTCAGCTTGCAACATTAACAGGTGGTTCAACAACAGGATCAGCTGTTCAATTCAACAGTAATCTTACAGTTGGCTCAACAGGAGCTGACGTTACTGCACTTCAGCAAGTGCTTGTTGCAAAAGGTTTCCTTCAAATGCCGGTTAATGTATCTTATGGATACTTTGGCCCAATCACAAGGTCAGCTGTAGCCGGATGGCAGGCAGCTAGTGGAATTGCTCCAGCCGTTGGTTACTTCGGTCCGATTTCTCGAGCCGCAGTAAACGCAATGACTCCAGCAACTCCAGCAACTCCAGCAACTCCAGGAACAACACCTACAACTCCAGGAACAACAGTTGGAACAGAAGGTTCGTTCACAGTTGCGCAAGGTGCACAACCTGCTAACAACACAAACGTAACTACAAATGTTAACACCCCAGTATACGGTGTTGAAATCAAGGCTCAGAGTTCAGATATGACAATCGACCGAGCTGACTTGGAATTTGCTGTTACTGTAAACAGTACAACAATTAACCCAGGCAATTTCATCACAAACGTTAGCGCATGGGATGGTAGCACTCTTCTAAAGTCTATGAACGTTTCTTCAGCAGACTTCACAAAGGATAGTTCTAACAAATACTATGTACGTTTGACAGGAATTGGTTTCAAGGTTCCTAAGGATGTTACAAAGACAATAACTTTCTCTATCAACACAAATGGAATCAGCTCTGCTGATTACGCTCGTGTTATGACAGTTATTGGTTGGTCTGGTTCAACTCAGAACATCAGAGGTGTTGACACAATTGGTCTCAACTCTTATGGAGATGACAACTGGACAAGCTCATTTACTTTCAACGCAAATAACAATTCAACTTTGACTGGCTCATCTAACTCAGCAGCTAGACCAGATGCGCAGACAATCGCTGTTAACACAACAGACGGTGTACGCGGAGTTGTTATGGATGCATTTGATCTTAAATCAACAGTTGGTGATTCATGGTTAACAGACTTGCGAGTTACTGTAAAAACAAACTCTGTTTCTACAGCAGCCCCTACAGCTCTGTACTTGTATGACGGTTCAACAGTATTGGCTTCCGGTAGTGTTACTGTAGCAGCCGGTACAGGAAATGTTAACTTCAGTATTCCAGGTGATGGTTTGCTTATTTCAAAGGACCAGACAAAGACTTTGACAGTTAAAGCAGACTTCCCATCAACAGCGGTTGGTGTTGCATCTACAACGATTGCAACAACAGCTTCAAGTTCATTGTTTGACACAGCTGATGGAAGCTCAAAGGACGTAACAGTTGCTTCAGCTATAACTTCAAACGATGTTCACCTTTATGCTACAGCCGCTCCAGCATTTACACTTTCAAGTGGAACTGCTGCTGGTACAGCTGGTGTAGTTAGCGTTGCTTCAAGCTCCGTAACAGGAACAATCGTATTGAATGTTAAAGCTAATGGTGGAACATTGACGAAACCAGTAGCTGGTGACTTCGATGTATGGTTCGCTTCAACAACACAACGAACATCAAACGGTGGAACTGCTTACAGCGCGGTAAATGGAGTTAACGTAACACCTACAATCAATGTTACACCTAACGATGCAACAATGGGTGACGGTGGTACTTACACAGTTACAATCACAGGTACTATTTACTCAAGCAACTCAAGTATTGGTTCAAGCCAGTCATTGTTCATGGCGGTCAATACTATAGATTCAGTAACTGGTTCTAACACCATTACTAATCAGGATTGGGGTATAGACACCTTCTACACAAATGCTGTTCAGTTGACAGTAGGTACTCTCTAATTTTTAGAGATCGCCTAAGTTAGCCGACACATTTACTCCTCGCAACGGGTTAAAATGTTGCAAACAGTTTCCTAGCGGCGGGTCAAATAGCCGTAACAAAAGCCACTCGAAAGAGTGGTTTTTGTTTTGCCTAAATCTATAAACAAGTATTACCAAAGAAACTACATAGGACTCCCCTATGTACATAGGGGAGTCCTATGTAAAAGTTGTCCACAGTTTTCTTTTGCTTGATGATGTATTTAAAAAACTATTGAACTATACTTACCAACATGTGGCGATATTTTGATAAAGCCTTTTTCAAGTTTTTATTTGGTTTTTTGGCGATCATCGCAATAAGCTTTATTATCCTCTTGGCTACCAATTATTATCAACAGAAGACATCTACTCCAGGTGGTATAGACCAAGAGGCATCTTCTGGTCAGTAAAATTTAATAATTAATTTTGGTGGGGACAACCCCGCCTTTATTTATGAATAAGTTAAACGTATTTGTTGCTTTTGCGTTTTTTGTGTTTTTACCGAATGTTAGTTCTGCCAGTGTTATTGTAAATGAGATTATGTATGACGTGAGTGGTACTGATAGTGGTAGGGAATGGGTGGAGGTTTATAACAACGGGAGTGATTCTGTGGATTTGACTGGTTGGAAGTTTTTAGAGAGTGTTAGTGCGAGTAACCATGGCTTGACGGCTGTATATGGATCATTAACTTTGCCCGCTGGTGGTTTTGCAATTATTTCAAACGACACTACAAAATTTCTTGTTGATTGGCCTATCTTTTCTGGGAATTTACTAAAGGCTTCTTTTGCTTCTTTTAATAATACGAGCGGGACACTTTTGTTGAAAGATAACACTGGGACTGTTATAGATCAAACAACTTACGATTCTTCTATGGGGGCGTCTGGAGATGGAAATTCTCTTCAAAAATCTGGGTCAAGTTGGATTTCCGCTTTACCAACTCCTGGTGCAATCAACTCCACAACATCAAGTACCCCAATTTCAGATAATGATAATTCTGACACAGCAACAAGCACCACTACAACATCCAATGCAAATAGTTCTAGTTCTGGTAGTCAATCGTACTCATCTGTTTCAAGTTATGCTTCTGTGAACATTCCCAAAGAAGTCGTTTTGTTTAATGTAAATGCTGGCAGGAAAAGGTTCGGGAGTGTCGGGGATAGTTTTGCCTTTAGGGCAGTGGTAGAAAAATCTGAAGGATTAATGAACCCAACTTTTTTTGCATGGTCTTTTGGTGATGGAACAACCGCGACTGGACAATATGTTGCTCATTCGTACGAATTTCCTGGAGAATACGTTGTTGTTTTAAATGCTAATTCTGGTGGAGACGAAGCTGTGGCAGAGGCTTATGTACAAGTGGTTGTACCAAATATCTTCTTATCGCCCGTGATTTCTGATTATGTCGAGGTTTGGAATAAATCTTCCAACGAAATTAATTTAAATGGTTGGATTTTAAAAAGTGGGAGGAAAAGTTTTACTTTTCCGAAAGACACGATAATTCTAGGTGGCCATAAAACGATCTTTCCGTTGAGCGTTATTAAATTACCTCTAGCGTTGGGTGGTGTTGTCTCTATATATAATGCACTAGGTAATGGA
Source organism: Parcubacteria group bacterium (assembly GCA_013204345.1). Taxonomy (GTDB): domain Bacteria; phylum Patescibacteriota; class Minisyncoccia; order Phycocordibacterales; family JABMOB01; genus JABMOB01. The sequence goes on from JABMOB010000027.1 coordinate 8,843, forward strand.
ATAGCGAGTGCATATATTTTGGGTCTAGATAGCACTTCATCAAGTGCTTCCATGACTACTCTTGAAAGGGATGTCGCATTAAAAGAGGTTGGGGAAAAGTTGGCATTTATTTCAGGACAGATAAAAAATTTGAAACTTGCAAAAGGGATTGTGGATACTCCTAGCCCAGTTTTTACTTCATCAAAAAGTCCATTGACTGTGAATTCTACGGTACCGCCTGATGATTTGATTAACAGCGAACAAACATTAAGGGGTATCGACAATTCTTCTCAGACTGCTTCAGTAGGCGAGATTTTTGAAGTAAAAAAATCAGATGGGATTGTTACTGAAATTATGTCTGTTCCAACTAAGGTTTTTTCTTTTATAAAAAGACTGTTCATCAGTAAAAAATAGTAATAAAGCTTAAATGACCTTTTCGCGAAAAATCTTTTGTTTGGTTGGTTTTTTGTCGGCACTTTTTCTCGCTGGTCCTGTGTTTGAAGTTTACGCGGAAACACTTATAACAGGTATTGAGATTGATGTTGATACTACATGGAGCAAAGTTGACAGCCCTTATTTGGTCGATGGATTTATTAAAGTTGATTCGGGCGCCACTTTGTTTTTAGAGCCCGGTGTAGTTGTTAGATTTAATAATCGTGCGGGCTTAGATGTGTATGGAAAGCTTGTGGCAAAAGGCACTTCTATTGAAAAAGTATATTTTTCTTCATTTCGCGATATTGCTTTGGAGGGTGAAGATTTTAGTAAAAACGAATTAGCCCGCAAAATTAATAGTAACTGGAAGTTAAATTTTTATTCAGGATCAGAGTTTTCTTTTGAGCACTCTATTCTCAGTTTTTCTAGTAACCGTCAAAGTGTTTATGGTTCTAGTGGTATTTTTAATAACGTTGTTCTGTCAAATACAGGTGGCCTTATTGTCGAAGAAAGTTTCGTAGAATTTTTAGATTCATCTTTTAATAATGTTGATAATACATATGTATATAACAAGGGATATCTGCGTGTATCATCAAGCACTATAAACAATAGTGAAAATAGTGTTGTTTTCTCAGCTTTTGATTCTGGTCGTGTTGAAATAAATAATTCAATAGTCTCAAATCTTATAGACTCCTCTCTGCTTGGTGTGTTTGATAATAGTTATGGATTAATATCATCATCTACTATCGCTCTAGATTATCTTTCTTTTGTATATCCAGTGTTTGTTTACAATGGAAGTGAATTAGATATATCGAGCTCAACTATAACCGGAATTCTTGGTCAGGTAGGAGTTGTTATTTTTGATGATGCTGATAGTCTGAAAGCTTCAGAAGTGAAGATAACACGCTCTATATTGTCTGGTGGTTTTTCTGATGGGATTATTGTTTTTGGTGGAGCAAATTTATCTATAAGCGATTCAACGATAGAGGGTTTTATCAGTTCCGGTATTAATGGTTTTGACGGCGGAAGTATTTCTGTGGTGAGAAGTGAAATAAGTAATAATGGTACTGGTATACGGACAAACGGTGCCGATGTGTTTGTTTCTGAGAGTATTGTAAAAGATAATTTAGATTATGGTATCAATAATCTCCAAACTTCTATTGTTGTTGATGCTGTAAATAATTGGTGGGGCGATGAAAGTGGGCCGTATCATCAGACACTGAATCCTGCTGGATTAGGCGACACTGTTTCGTCAGGGGTTTCTTTCGATCCGTGGAAACTTAAAGAAAAAGAAGAAAAAATTAAACCCGTGATTATAATTCCAGGAATTTTAGGTTCTGCTAGGAAAAATGGCGTGTGGGTCATAGATCCAATTTTTCATATTTATGATAATCTGATGGGAACACTTCTGGTAAATGGCTATTCTGCGACCTCAACACTTTTTACTTTTCCATATGATTGGAGAAATTCAAATGTTGAGTCTGGTCGTTTATTGAAGAAAAAAATAGAAGAAGTGAAGAAAATTTGTGAGTGTGACAAGGTTAATATTGTCGCGCATTCTATGGGGGGACTGGTAGCTAGGTCATACGCACAGTCTGAAGAATATACGAATGATATTGATCAATTAATTTTCCTCGGAACACCACACAGAGGGGCGCCATCTGATTATTTAATGTGGGAGGCTGGAGAATTTTCTTCTGGACCGGAGAATACTTATTTGAGACTTTATTTCTCAAAAGAAGCAAAACATAGGCGATGGCACAGTTCCTAGAGGAAGTTCTACTTTGGGGGAATTTTTTGATTTAGAAATAAAGTCAGATCATACACATTTACCCACGAAAGCTCAAAAAGAGATATTCAGTAAAACTCACGGCGGAGATCTTACAAAAATTGTTACAAGTAATGGCCCGAATGTTTTTATACTATTAATTAAAATACTTTCACCAGCTGATATTGTTATAATTGCCCCAGATGGTAAAAGAGTTGGTAAGAATTTTGATACAGGAGAAGAAATAAATGAAATCCCTGGCGCTTTTTATTCCGGTTTTGAAACAGATGATGAATATGTGACCATTCCTGATCCAATAGATGGCGAATATAAAATTGAGACTATGGGAACTGGGAATGGTGGAGAATATACTCTTGTTGTTTCTAATATTTCTGATAATGGTTTGGTAGAGTCTAGCTTTTCAAGCACTATCCTTCCGAATGTCCAAAAAGAAGTTTCTTTTATTGTTGCTTCAACAACTTCTATTATGAATATTTATTCTAAAGAAGTTGAGGGTGGAAATTTTGCACCGTCTAAATCGATCTCGGTTTATAATGAACAAAAGATTATTAATAACCTTAATGAAAGTGTATTTGTTACAAGTGTCCAAAATCAACCAGAACCTATTTATAACACGATAGAAACTTTAATCTCTACCACAAGTATTTCTGCAAAAAAGGTTACAACGGTGCCTCCAAAACAAGCTGTTGATGTTATAGAAAAAGAAATTAATATTAAAATTGACAATACAGCCTCTGTATACAATTCTATTAATCAAAACAATAATTTTCTAGAACAAATAAAAAATGGAGTGATTTGGGTGTATGGTATTATAAAGAAAGGTTTTTTATATTTGATTAACTAAAATTTATATGAAAAGAAATTTTTTGTTGTTTCTTGTCCTTATTACCCTAACTCTTTTGTTGGCTTATCCTTTTGGATATATTGTAAATAAAATTATTAATTTTACTAATGGCGGTACGAGTGTAATTAGTGTTGGTCCACCAGTATCTTTTTTTGAATTTATAATTGGTTTTGGAATTTTATATCCAATTTTATCCACAATATTATTTGGTATATGGGGGAGGGGTAAAAAATGGCTCTGGGCTTTTATTCTCTGTCTACCGGTTTTTTGGATGGCTAGTAGATTTGATTTTTTATACGTTATGTTTACTTTAACTTTCTTTATCCTAGGCCTCATTATTGTTTTAATCATCAACTTCCTCAAACCCATTTTCCTAAAATCACAATAGTGTATTTGTTCGATATATCGAACAAATCGAGATAAATACGTTGAATGAAATGTTACGATATATCGTAACATTTTGGGTGGTGTGTTTTCTGAAGTGAAAGCTATTGTCCAAGGGGAGAGTTTGAACAGATTAGGGTAAAAAGTTTGTTCAAAAAAAGGGGAGTGGTGTGTAAACCCACACACTAAATTTTAGTGTGTGGGTAAATAAAATACCCCAGCCGATTGCTCAGCTGGGGTGTGTTTCGTGCCCTTTTTTTCGAAGGTTGTTAGTTGGAAGAGGATCGATGAGGGCTGTTGGTTTGACCTTGTTTTTGCCAGCAGTTTGCGAGCCTGGTTTTTCTGATGGAGTAGATCGTAATGGATTGAACCATGCAGATCTTCCACTGCTCGTAAATATTGCCCCATTTGTTTTCTTCGTCTAGCACTTGAGCAGTTTTGCCCGTATCAGTGCGAGTAATGACTGCAACAAATGCTCGGTTTTCGTCGTGTGGCCAGTCCTCGTACCGTTCGTTGCGCATGCTGTAGGGAGTCTTCCTTCCCTTTCTCTCGACCTTTTCGGGGTCGAGTCTGCCGGTGGACAGATTCACTGTGCCCGCTGATGATGTCCCAGTCTTCAAATCTTCAACCGCCGTTCCTGCGTTCCCTTGTGATACCATTGGTACCTCCAAAAAAATGAAAAGTTCTTATCCAAGAAATCCGTCCTTGGGTCTGAGCTTTTCTGGTTCCTTTTTTATACTAACATACGGTTATAGAAAGTCAAAGTTTTATTTGGATAATTTGAGTAGAGAAAGTGGGGGATTTTGAAACGGGATTTAATAGACAGATAAAGAAAAACCGACTATACATTTTGTGTTTAGTCGGCTAGGGAATCTTTAGCTGTTTCCGGTCTGGTTGGCGGAGTTTTTATTGTCGGAAGATATTTACTGGTCAGGACTTCCGTTTTTGTTTCAAGTTCTTCCAAGACCCAATTGATGAGGTCTTGTGTAAGTACACATTCTCCCGAAAGTTTTACACTCGGATTCAATTTTTTGCTCAAAGAACTTGTCGGAACAATCGTTACCTCGCCTTTGGTTTTCTTGCTGATACTCAACTCTATAAACTTTGCCGCCGATTCTCCTAGAACAAGAACTATTTCCAGGAATTTTTGGATAGAGCTCATAGCTTCAGAGCGTGACATCGTCGGTTCGTCGTCAGCATTGCTGTCAAGAAGAATCGTGTTTCCTCGACTGATACGTAGCGAATGCAAACAGAGGTGCTGTTGTCCTGGGAACTCAAACTTGGGCATCTCAATTTTCAACTCATTTGCCCCCGTAAAAACCATAACCATGATCTCTTCTGTGTCTGTCAGGCGAATTGGTTCAGACTCTCTGTTCATTTGTGGCTCCCGGTTTAGTGTTGCATACCAGAACTTTTTTCTGTTTATACAATATAATGCTTGGAGGAAAATGCAAATAAAAAAATCCAGCCGGTCATAATGACTAGCTGGATGGTGGTCGGATTTCGTCTCGTATTGTTCAGATGCAAAGTCTGGTTTTGCCCACTGTTAGCTCGAAGATTTCCATTTCGACTTCTCCCGTATTCCACTTTGCTCCGAATTGTGCCCACATATGTTCGTAATGTGAGGCACCGCTTACGTCAACAGTAATTTGCTCGCCATCGGGTTTTGTAACAATCATTACGATGTGCCTGTCTTCGATTCCAAGTGTGACTTCGCCTGGATGCCGGAACGGACGATCAGGCTCATGTCGAAGATCCATACCGTAGTGTCTGACTTGGCTTGGGTTGTACTTTTTCATAGCCCCAAGTTTGATCCGCCTCTGTGCTGTGCTCATAAATGTCTCCTGTGTCCATGTTATAAAAGTTTTGTACTATACCAAGGATCCGTCCTTAGTTTGTGTCCATTTTTTATAGTAGCACGGTTTGTATTATAAGTCTATAGCTTGTTGACAAAAATTGGGATTTGTATACACTTATCTTCCATAAGGCCAAAGACAAGAGGCACGTTAGTCGAAAGTCAAAAGTCGAAAGTCCGTAAAGTGAATGCGAATGCATCTACTTTATAGACCTTAAGGACTTTATGGACTTGGGACTGCGATAAGCTCCTCTCGAGGTTAATTACTTCAGTTTCTAACAGAAGTAATTCTCTCAATTTGTGCGGCCTTCAAAGGTCGTTTTTTTATTAGAAAATAACTAGCGTGGTGAGTATATTTTCTTTAACCCTGTTAAATATCATTCGCAAATAACGAATGAATCCGCAAGGCGGGATTTAACAGGGTGATGATTTTAATCTCACTTCGTTCGTTAAAATCAATCATGCCAGTATCAAAAGCAAAAAAAGAAGGGGTTCTAAATGAGCTGAAAACAATCATAAAAGACGCAGGTTCTGTTGTTTTCATAAACTTCCATGGTCTCACTACTAATGAGACTACAGGAGTGAGAAAAGAGTTGAAAAGCAAAGGGGTGGAATATACCGTTGCAAAAAAGACTCTTACCCGTAAGGCACTAACTGAACAAAAAATTCCAGGAGACATGCCCGAATTCTTGGGAGAGCTGGGTGTCGTTTATGGTAAAGACTCTATCGACCCTGCTCGAGAGGTGTATTCTTTCGAAAAAAAGTTGGAGAATAAGCTCTCTATTTTGGGTGGGATTTTTGAGGGGAAATTTATGAACAAGTCAGAAATGACAACTATTGCTCAAATTCCTTCTCTCCAAACTCTCCATGGACAGTTTGTGAACCTTATCAATTCTCCTATACAGGGATTTGTTATGGCTCTATCCGAAATCGCAAAAGGGAAAACGTCTTAATTTTGGCGAGTTGCGTCGTTGTATTCTCCGCATGCTTCCGCAATGTATGTTCTCGTACATTTTGGTCGCAGTGCTCAAATACGCCTAGCATCTCATTCAAAATAAAGAGTTTTCTTAGAGAAAAGTTTAGTTGTTAATTTATTATTTAATCATTAAAATTATGTCAGAAGAAAATACAAAACCTGTGGAAGCAGAAGTGAAAACAGAAGCAAAAGCAGATGTAAAAGCAGAAGTTCCCGCAAAATTTAAGGCAATTGTAGATGCGGTCGAAAAAATGTCAGTATTGGATTTGCACGAACTGGTAAAATTTCTAGAAGGTCATTTTGGCGTTTCTGCTGCAGCCGTTGCTGTAGCTGGTCCTGCTGCCGGTGCCGGTGCAGAGTCTGAAGAGAAATCAACTTTCAATGTTGAGCTCAAAGATTCAGGCGCTCAGAAAATTGCAGTTATCAAAGTTGTAAAAGAAATTTTAGTTCTCGGTTTGAAGGAAGCAAAAGATTTGGTTGACGCAGCTCCTTCAATGCTCAAGGAAGGTATGAAAAAAGAAGAAGCCGAAGCTTTCAAGAAAAGAATTGAGGAAGCCGGAGGTAAAGTTGATTTGAAATAATAGTTCATTTTTCCTAGAAAAAAGCACCAGTTTTGGTGCTTTTTTCTTATACAAAACTTCTATTGGAAATAGGGTCTCGGGGTGGTATAATTGATATTATCATGAATATTCTGGAAAAGATTTTTGGTGGTGCTTCTCGCGTCAAAATTATGCGTCTTTTTTTGTTTAATCCAAACAACGTATATGACGCATCAGATGTCAAAACTAGAGCTAAAGTAAAGCCAGAAATAGTTAGAAGAGAGATAGCGATGCTTTCTGGTATAAAATTACTCAAATCTAAGGTTTTTTATAAAAATGTAGAAAGAGGTAGGGGAAAGAAACGAAAAACTGTAAAGAAAAAAACTCTGGGTTGGACTCTCAATGAGAATTTCCCGTATCTGATTCCTCTTCAGAATTTTCTCATACACATAAACCCAATGCGTCATGATGAAATAATTAAAAAACTCAATGGAGTTGGGAGGATAAAACTCCTTATTATTTCCGGTGTGTTTATACAAGAGCTGGAAAGTAGGGTGGATCTTCTAATCGTGGGTGATCATTTGAAAAAAGGTAATATCGATTCAATTGTTAGTGTGATAGAGTCAGAAATAGGAAAGGAGCTAAAATATACAACATTTAGCACCGTTGATTTTCAGTACAGGCTTGGTATGTGTGATAAGTTAATTCGCGATATTCTTGATTATTCGCACGAAAAAGTCATAGATAAATTGGGGATAGTTTAAAAACAGGCTTTAGGCGCTAGGAACTAGGCCTTAGAATAAGGGTCAAATTCCTTTTCCCCAAAAAGCGAGCCCCTCACCCAGAATATTCCGTATCTGGAGCTGTAAGATTCTTGCTGTTTGACGTATAGAAGTTCTGGGTGAGGGGCGAGCGATAGTTATCCACATAGACCTATTTCTTGCTTTATTTTTAAAAGTAGAAGTGTTATAATTATAAGTAATTATTAGTTAATTTTGCGGTCGAACGCAATTAAGTTTATTAAAATATATGATATTACAAACATGGGTAACAGGATTGGATACTTCTTTCCAGAGTTTATGGGTAGGAGTAGCAAAACTTCTTCCTAACTTGGTGATCGCTATCATAATAGTAATCATTGGTTGGTTGATAGGAGCACTTCTCGGAAGGGTTGTTTCTCAAATCATCAAAGCTCTTCGCATTGACGAAGGTCTGAAGAAGGCAGGTGTTGACGAAGCACTTCGAAAAGGCGGCCTTAGCTTGAATTCAGGTAAGTTTGTTGGCGCTTTGGTAGAGTGGTTTGTTATCGTTGTTTTCTTAGTAGCTGCTTTTGAGGTACTTGGTCTAACCCAGGTAAACATCTTCCTACAGCAAGTGGTTCTTTTGTACTTGCCTCAGGTGATTGTTGCAGTCCTCATACTTCTAGTAGGAGTAGTTATTGCAGACGTAATGCAGAAAATTGTTGTTACTTCAGCAAGAACAGCAGAAATACGATCAGCACATCTTTTGGGTTCTGTAACACGATGGGCTATCTGGATTTTTGCAATCTTGGTTGCTCTATCACAACTTGGTATTGCAAGCGGTTTCATTCAGACTGTATTCACAGGCATTGTGATCGCACTTTCTCTTGCTATCGGCCTTTCATTTGGTCTTGGTGGACAAGAGGCAGCATCCCGATTCATCGAAAAGACACGACAGGAAATTTCTCACAAGGACTAAGTTTTCTTAGATTCTAAATTGAAACAAACCGCCCTGAGTTTATCGAAGGGCGGTTTTGTTATGTAAAAACCCCCGACGATCACATCGTAGGGGTGTGGTTTGTTTAAACGAGTTTTGTCATTTCTGTCTGTGCGAATCGTAGAGAGCTTGGTAGCACCGACTGCATAAGTCGTGCCCATCTCCGCGTATTTTGCCCCAGCGTTTGTTGCTTGGTCGTTTAAACCCGAGTTTACGTCCGCATTCACAAAATTTGTTTGAATTGGGGTGGATTTGTCATCTCCTTTCTGGCTCAATTAAAGCATATTTGTGGTGTATCAACAAAGTGGTTGACATTATTTTTGCCTCATATATACTACTAAACATTATATGTATACAGTATTTAGCCTTAAATTAAAGCGGAAAAGATAACGTACTTTTTGTGCGTCATCCGGAGTCCGCGTAGTGCGGATTTTTTGTTTATCCTCCCGAGTTTTTCAGACCATTACCACATTTTATTAAAAATTGGTTGGCCAAAGAGAAAAAATTCGGGAGGGACAGCAAAGAAAGATACGACGAAAGAACGATTTGTAAATTGACAATTTAATCCCCACCACACATTCGTTTTCTGAGGTCTTATGACGTGGAGGTGGGTGTACTGTTATGAGTAATAACAGTACTAAAATCTTTACTGTATCTTTGTAAGAGATGCAGTGAAGGCAGGCGTTCTGTCTAAAGTTTCCGTGAGCAAGCGGATGAATTGTTTTTTCAATTCGCTTTACGACAGAACAAAACTTGTTGTATAGATGATTCTATATAACAGGATAAAACAATTGTGGTTTTTAAATTTCCTAATAAGAAATTTAAGAGCATATGGTGGATGCCTAGACTCTAAAAGGCGATGAAGGACGCAGTTTGGCTGCGATAAGCTTCGGGGAGGTGCCTAGCAACCTTTGATCCGAAGATTTCCGAATGGGGAAACCC
>JABMOB010000043.1 GCA_013204345.1 Parcubacteria group bacterium
CGACGCATCAGAATCAAGTCGGTATTGTCAGTGACATAACAACTTGTCGCGCCGAGGTGAATGATTGGCCTCGCCGCTGGGCAGACGTCTCCATAGGCATAAACATGTGCCATCACATCGTGTCTTAGTTGCTTTTCGTAACGAGCAGCGGCCGGAAAATCGATCAGATCCACCTGTGACCGGAGCGCGTCAATTTGGTCGTTGCTGATTTCCAGCCCCAATTCGGCCTGAGCCTCCGCCAGTGCCACCCACAGGCGTCGCCACGTCGAATGCTTGGTCTGGGGCGACCACAGCCGACTCATTTCGGCAGAGGCGTAGCGGTCGATTAAAGGATTGTCGTAAACGTCAGGATTCAACGCCAAGGTTCCTCAAACAAAAAAATAGGATTCGCGAAATTTTCATCGAGATCATTAGCCGTCACTTTACGGAGGGGACCGACGAATTGCGAACCTCCGACGCACATCCCACCGCACTGTTTCATCCGGCTAAAATTTCGAGGCTTCACGAACCTCTTTCCGGTGCGTGAAGAAGATCTCTTAGAAACGATTAAAACCGCATCCGGAGGTTGCGGTTTTAATCGTTGAAATTTGAAGGGAATGATTCGGAATGACGCGGAAAGAGATTTTCGGACGAGACTATTCGTGACGCATGGCACTTTTTCCCACAAGGCTTTGTCCGTTTAAGTAATTTCCGGGGATTAACGCAATTTTGTTGAAAGGGAGTGCCACATTGACAGCGATCAGATCGCGAGACTTGGCACTGGCAATCACGTTGCCGACGTTTGGGTTTCCGGCCGCAGGTGTGACGGTGATTGTCACCCCAATATCCGAGGACAATACGGTCACTCCGATGGCGCTTTGAAGAAACGTCTTGATGCCGTCCGTGACCGTCGTATTTGAAGAACCGTCCAGAACCGCCATTCGAGCACCCTCACGAGCGGCGTTGGTCACAAGATTGGCAATCATCATCGCTCTACCGAACTCAATCATTCCTAAGATCAGCGTCAGGAACAGCGGCAAAACCAAAGCCATTTCGACCATTGCCGTTCCTCGGCGAGCGTGTTTTTCTTTTCGCCAGATTTTCATGACAGACGGACTTTGCCTCTTGGAGTGGATTTGATCAATGGCCGGCACAGTCGCCGAGGCTGTTTCGTGACAGCCTCGGCAGAGAGGTCCACAAATCCCAGAATTGCACATGTTATCCTCACAAGAACCGACAGACACTTTTTGCCACACGAAGTGGAAACCTATGTCACACATCGACGAAGTCAAATTGTTGCGACAAAAAACTCGAAATTATCGGAAAACACTGCGGCACGGTCGGCTTCCGGACAGGGTCGATTTGAGTTCACCCGGTTGATCTGCTAGCGTCAGAGAAATGACACGCGATCCCTGTTTGTGGGGCCATGAGCAGATGCCTCGATTTCAGAGACCGTCACTGAAAACACCATCAGGAATGTTTGACGGATGACCATTTTTCAAAAGATCATTGAGAAACAGTTCCCCGCCGACATCGTCCACGAAGACGATCAGTCGCTGGCCTTCCGAGATATCCATCCCCAAGCTCCGACGCATATTCTGATCATTCCCAAGCGGCGGATATCGTCGTTGGCGGACGCTACGGACGACGATGTCGCATTACTCGGTCATTTACTGATTGTCGCTTGCAGATTGGCCCAAAAATTGGGGCTGACGAACGGTTATCGGACCGTCATCAACTGCGGTCCCGATGGTGGCCAGTCGGTCGATCACCTGCACGTTCATTTGCTCGGAGGCCGCGTGTTGGGCTGGCCTCCGGGATGATCACTCTCACTGGGGGTGACTCCTCCGAATTTTCTTTCGTTGCCTGTTGAACGGAGGCAGGATACGAAATTGTGCAGGCGAAAAATGTGACGTGTTTTCAAAGTTTGACGGATAATCAACGGTTTGAGTGGAGACTTCTCGTGAACAATGCAACGCAGCGAAAG
>JABMOB010000028.1 GCA_013204345.1 Parcubacteria group bacterium
AATGTAATTTTATTTAAAAAACAATAAATTTTTAATTTATTTTTAATTCAATATATTGAAATACTACGATATATCGTAGTATTTCAATATATTGAATTAAAAATAAATTAAAAATTTATTGTTTTTTAAATAAAATTACATTAAATTTTTTAAAAAATATCTTACTTTGATTAACCTGAGCATGAGGTTTATACTGGTATGTATGGAACCACTTGCTTCAAAAATTAGGCCAAAAAACCTAAAGGAATTCGTCGGACAGAGCCATCTGGTGGCCAAAGGAAAGCCTTTAAATATTGCTATTTCCGAGAAGCATCTTTTCTCTTTTGTGTTGTGGGGGCCTCCGGGTGTTGGAAAAACTACTTTAGCTAGAATATATGCCGAGGCTGTAAATGCTGATTTTACTCCACTTTCTGCTGTGTCGGCGGGTAAAGATGATATAAGGGCTATTGTTTCGAAACCTGAAATTCTCGGTAAGCCCAAACTTCTTTTTCTTGATGAAATACATCGTTTCAATAAAGCTCAGCAAGATTTCCTCTTACCTTTTGTGGAGACGGGTCAGCTTACACTTATCGGTGCAACGACCGAGAACCCAAGTTTTGAGGTTATTTCGCCACTTCTTTCTCGTTGTAGAGTTTTTGTACTGAATGATTTATCACCTGAAGAGATTGTCAAAATTATTGATAGAACGAAAATAAAAATGCCCAAAGACGCAAAAGAGTGGATCTCTAGTTTTGCAAATGGTGATGCGCGTCAAGCCATCGGTCTTTTGGAGAACACTATCAAACTCTATGCCAAGATCACTGTCAAGACCTTGACAGACACTTTGCAAAGTAAGTTTTTGCGTTTTGATAAAAAGGGTGAGGAACACTACAACACCATAAGCGCTTTTATAAAAAGTATGAGAGCTAGCCAGCCGGACGCTGCTCTGTATTATTTGTCGCGGATGATTGATTCTGGCGAAGACCCTATTTTTATCGCTCGCAGAATGGTTGTTTTTGCCTCGGAAGATGTCGGTATGGCTCAGCCCACAGCTCTCGTGGTAGCCAACGAAGTTTTTCGTGCCGTGGAGACTATCGGTTTGCCCGAAGCGGGAATCAATCTGGCTCACGGAGTTGTTTATCTATGTTTGGCGCCAAAAGATAGGGGGTCGTATGAGGCGTATATGTCGGCTATGGCTGATGTAAAAAAGTTTGGCAATCTACCTATTCCACTAATGATACGAAATGCACCGACGAAACTTATGGAAAGTCTGGGCTATGGTGGAGGATACGAACAATATACATCAAAAGATTTTTTACCAGAAAAGCTCAAAAACAAAAAGTATTTTAAAGGGAGGAAAGAAAAGAAATAAATTTTATCCAAGTAGCTTTTTTCTGGTATAGTTATTTTATGTCCAAAAAATCTGAGGATAAAGATAGTAAAAATTCCACACTGTTTTCCACCGTAGAGGAGACGATTTTTTCTGTGAGTGATTATTTGGATATTTTGAATGGCTCACTAAAAAAAGCTAAGGCACGGGTACAAGGAGAGATATCCGGTTTGCAAATGTATGAGGGACGAAGTTATTTATACTTTTCCGTAAAAGATAAAGATGACGATAGTACTATCAAATGTTTTATGTGGAAGTCGGCCTACAGGCTTAGTGGAGTGGAACTAAAGGAGGGAATTGAAGTCGTTGTTTCTTGTTTCCCGGCAATATACAAGCCGAACGGCAGTATTTCTCTCCAGATTGAAACGGTAGAGCTCGTAGGCCTTGGTGCTTTGAAAATTGCCTATGACAAACTAAAACTTAAGCTTGAAAAAGAAGGAATATTTGATGAGAGCACAAAAAGAAAGATTCCGGAATTGGTCCAAAATATCGGTGTCATAACCTCAAAAAATGGCGCGGTTATAAACGATTTTTTAAGCAATATTGGCAAATTTGGTTTTCATATAAAATTTATTGATTCGCGGGTGGAGGGGCAAATTGCTGTGAAAGATCTACTTGGGGCTGTTAAAACTTTCAGAAAACAAAATATAGATGTGCTAGTCATTATGCGTGGTGGGGGATCGTTGGAGTCTTTTCTGGCTTTCAATAATGAGGCTCTCGTGCGTGCTGTAAAAGATTTTCCAGCGCCTGTACTTACTGGTATTGGGCATGATAAAGATATTTCGTTAGTAGCTTTAGCGTCGGACAGAAATGTTTCTACTCCCACAGCGGTGGCGGAGCTTTTAAACAGGCCATGGGCCGAAGCTCTTTCTCGGCTTGATTTGTATGAAAACCAAATTTTATCTACTTTTGTTGGTGCTTTAAATGAGGCAAGATTTAGTGTAGAAAAAGCAACTTCTATAATTCAAGACACATTCAACTCTATATTTAGCGATTATCGGCAGAAAGAGTCGGCTGTTTTGCGTGCTTATGCAAAAATCGAGCACTCCATAGGTGAGGTAGAAAGAAATATAAAAGAGAAGGCCAGACTTTTACTTATTGCGTCATCTTCTATTATTTCCAAACAGAGAGATTACTTAAAAAATGCAGAAAAAATACTGAATTTAAATGATCCAATGAGGCAATTGAGGCTTGGCTATAGTATCGTAAGGTCTGGTGAGAAGTTGATAAAAAGTGTTAAGGATGTTCAAGTGGGGGAAAATATTGATGTTTCAGTCTCGGATGGTAGGATTAAGTCACAGGTCTATAAAGTCGAAAGTTTATAAAGATAAAATAAAAAACCAGATTCATGTCTAAGCAAAATCAAAATTTAAATGAATTGTTAAAAAAGCTCGGCACAATCGTCTCCTGGTTTGAGAGTCAGGATGAAGTTGACGTAGAGAAAGGTTTGGAACATGTAAAAGAAGGTGCCAAGTTGATCAAAGCTTCTCGGGAGCGTTTGAAAGATATCGAGAATGAATTTCAGGAAATAAAGAAGGATATTGTAGAAGACTCCAAAGATGCTGTATAATTAGATATAGTTTAGGTCGTTTTATTAATGTAATAAATATAAAAAATATATGACAGACGAATTAGAACAAGATCAAGTCGACGAAGTATGTGATTGTGGTTCAGGTGAAAAGTCAAAAGAGTGTTGTAAAAAGGAAGATAAATGCTCTTGTGGTTCTGGTAAGGAGACAGCTGATTGTTGTGGTGCGAATTAACATAAAGTTAAAAACAGCCCCGAGATAATCTCGGGATTGTTTTTAACAGGTATGTATACTTTATAGGCTATTATTTTAAAAAATATGAATTATCTTAAAAAAGCTACAAAAAGTTCTATAAATAAAACGATTAAATTTCTAATAAAAAATGGTTTTGATGCAGAGCTTGTTCCCAATGGTTTAGAGGCAAAAAAAAGAGTATTAAAACTTATCCCTAAAAATTCATCCGTAATGACTATGACCTCGGTTACTTTAGATGCTTTAGGTATTCCAGAGGCTATAGAAAAAAGTGGACAATTTGAATTTATCCGCAATAAACTTGCCAAGCTTGATCAAAAAACAAAAGGTCAAGAAATGAAAAAATTAGCCTCTGTGCCAGATGTTGCTATTGGTAGTGTTCATGCTTTGACTATGGACGGTAAAATAATGATTGCCTCGGCTACTGGTAGTCAGTTACCAGCTTATGTTTATGGTGCTTCAAAGGTTATTTTTGTTGTTGGTACGCAAAAAATCGTCAAAAATTTGGAAGATGGAATGAAAAGAATATACGAACACATCTTACCTTTGGAGAGTGAGCGGGCTAAGAAAGCTTATGGTGTATCGGGTAGTTCGGTCAATAAACTTCTCGTTTTAAATAAAGAAACCCCCGGAAGGATATCTGTAGTTTTTGTAGACGAAGTTTTAGGGTTTTAGTTTGCGTTTGGGTTATTGGTCTGATTTTTTATAATAGGTATATACAATTTCTCTATATACTCTTCGAGCATTCTTTTTGCACTAAAATCATTTTGTATTAATTCGCGAGAGTTTTTCATATATTTTTTCCATATCTTTTTCGTTGGGTCATTATAATACAGAGGTACTATTTCTTTCTCAAGTTTTAGTAACAAATCATCAGATATTTTTTCGTTATCTAATAACCACCCTTTCTCTTTCAAATCAACCTCATAAATCCATCCATCATTTGTAGATAATGGCAGAGAACCATTTAGAGCTGCTTTCATACCGCTTGTCCCGCAAGCTTCAAGACCAACCATTGGTGTGTTGAGCCATACGTCTGTACCAGCCACAAGGACCTGGGCGAGTTCAAGGCTGTATTCTGGTAGAAGTACAAGAATTCCTTTTAAAGGTCCTTCACTTAGCTTTTGTAATTTAGATACAAATTGATTATCTTTGCTGTCTGTTTCAAATGGCCCGGAGATAACTATACGTATCTCTTTCCCGGTTTTTTCGGCTATTTTTTTTAATTTTTCCGCTTGTTCAAAAAGTGCAAGTGGTCTTTTGTACAAAATAAGACGCCTCGCCCAGCCTATTAGTAATGTATTTTCGTCCCATTTTTCTCCGTGAATTTTTTCTATTATATTCAAAAGTAATTGTTTGTTTTTTTGATGTTGTAAATAAATATTTTCCGTATCGTCTGTACAAAGCCGGTCCCATCGGTCTATGTGTATACCATTTGTCACATGATCTATATCAAAATTCTCCCATATTTCTTCAGCTTTGTTTTTGTGTAGAAGACTTACGGCGTTTGTTTTACCTGATACACGTAAGGCTAAATTAGTCATCGAAAATGAGTCGACTCCTATTCCGTCTCCCAAAGAGAGTAAATCTAGGGCAGGTATACCTATTTCAGTAGAGTATTTGTCTATTATGCTTACAAGTATATCTCTGTTGAAAAATTCCTGCCCGTCCACTATTAGTGTGTGATTTGAGAAAACTATTTTTTGTTTAGTGCATTTACTTGCTTCAGTAAAATTAACTTTATTTTGTCGCATTTCTTCAGCGATTAATTCAAAAGAAATAAAAGCAGAATGTCCCTCGTTTAAGTGGTACAAGGATGGCCTTATACCAAGTTTTTTTAACATCCTATAACCCCCAATCCCTAGTAGTATTTCTTGTTTTATTCTCATACGCCTGTCTTCCGTATAGAGTTTTTTACTAATGAGTCTGTCTTCTGGATGATTGATTTCTATATCTGTGTCTAATAAATATAAAGAAACTGAACCACTTGTCCATATTAAGGTTTGGACATATACTGTTCTACCTTCTATAGGTAAAGAAATTGTAACTGGTTTGTTGTTCTCGTCTTGTAGAATTTTTAAAGAGATACCTTTTTGTTGGTTGATTTCTTGTAAATCTAAATATTTTCTATTTTTTTGCCCTTTTTTATAATTTAGACCAACTGCGACAAAAGGAAATTGCTGTACGTTTGTTTCTAAAAGTAAATCTCCAGCCAATATACCTAATCCACCTGCGTATGTTGGCATGTTGCTATTCAAGGCAAATTCCATACAAAAATATGCAACTGGATTTTTTTGCCATTCTTTTTTAGACAATTTTTTGTTTTTTATAATACCAAACATAATCTTTGTTAAAAACTTTTCTGAGAAGTCATTATTTTATAATGCAATTTTTCTCTTCGCCAACTCCTCAGAGTACTTTTCTTTTAAGGAATCAACTAAACGTAGGTGATCCTCTGTCGTTATGCTGTTGGATAGATTTGAATCATGAAAACGATGGATGTGAGTTATAAAAGGAACACGCA
This sequence comes from Parcubacteria group bacterium, assembly GCA_013204345.1. GTDB lineage: Bacteria > Patescibacteriota > Minisyncoccia > Phycocordibacterales > JABMOB01 > JABMOB01. Next base: position 5,675 of record JABMOB010000028.1, read on the forward strand.
TTGGAAGGTAATTGAGAAAAAGAAATCGGACGAAAAGATCCAAATCTTGGTCAATTGGACGTTGCGTGTCAAAACCTCCAGCTTCAGAAAAGATATTTCTCTTGAAAAAGACACTACTTTGAATGAAATGCTCACCTTTGAAAATTGCAGTTAGCATGTCCTCTATAGATTTAAAATTCCATCCGTAATAATCTTTACCTATGAGATATCTTCTATCATTATCCATTCGAAGAAAATCTCCGATAAACCATTCGGTGTTTGGGTGTGCGATTGCGCTGGTAGCAAAATTATACAGGGTTCGTTGTAGCATTAGATCATCGTGATCAATCATAAAAATATAATCTCCCTCGGCTTTTTCCATCAAAAAATTTCTACCATATGATGGCCCTCCTTTATTTTCGTCGCTCCTGAAGTATCTTATATTTTTCCAAGTATGATTTACAAAAAGTTCTGGGGTACCATCTGTCGACCCGTCATCATAAATAAGATGCTCGTACTCTATGTCCAAAGGGCTAGTGATGCTTTTTTGTATGCTCTCTATTGTTTCCCTTAGGTATTTTTTTTGATTGTATGTACAGGTTATTATTGATATTTTCATTTTGTTTCTGTGTTTTTCCAATGTTTTTCCCATATAATATCTCGGATCTGATTGTATAATTTTTCCGCCTTGATCGTGTCTTTTGAGCTATTATCGTCCAATGATCGTACGGTATTTAGAAGTTCTTGGGCACCTTTCTCTATTTCACTCGGATTCCAAATTTCCGGACGCCATACGTCTAGTTTTTTACCGCTTGCCCACCACCACGAACAACTCGCCAAGCCTTTGTCAAAATGTTTTCTAGCATGAATATAATTTTTGTCTTGCTCGTGTGCATCTATTTGTGCATTGGCAAATCGGAGTAATTCCCAAAGTTTTTTATGGATTTTGTTTTTGGGAGAATACCACAAACCATAGTAAATATTTTGCTCCAGTTCGTCTAGGGTACTTTCCCAACTTGCCTGCCTAGGGACAATTTCCTTTTCTGTGGAAAGCATTTTTACGTACTCTGAAGCTGTAATTGTTGTAATGTATTTGCTCGTAAAGACTTTCTCGTAAAACCCATGGTCTTCTTTGTGCCAGTGTCCATACATTTCACCGTCGTGTGCTGTTATCAGATATTTGATATGAAGATCTGTAACGTCTTTTATTATATATTCCGGTGGAAACATTCTTGAAATTTCTCTATTCCTGAATATTGCTACAAGACCATTATCTTTTATTGTATAACGTACAGATGGATCAACCTTTTCCTGTAGATGAAGTTCATCAAGAATTATCCAAGAAAATCCATTTTCCTTTATGACGTCAGCCACCTCTTTGCTATAAGCCATTTCGGGCAAGAAAAAACCAGAAGGATTGTATGATGATCCAAAAAATTTCTTACAGATTTCGCTATTGAGTTTTATTTGTCTGTCTACTTCTTTTGCTGGTAAAAGTGGAAGAATCGGATGATACATAGCGCTTCCGACGAGTTCGATTCTCTGTTCCTCTACAAATCCTTTGAGTTCATTGATAATATCTTCGTGTTTGTACTTTTCCAATAGATCAAGGAGTGATCCTGAGATATTTAATGTTAGTTTGAGATTTGGGTACGTGTGAAGAAGCTTGATGATTAGACGATAACTTTCATCAATTATTCGCGTCAGAGTTTCCTCATTCTGGGTGGGGGGTTGATATAGATGTAGGAAATTAACCCAGTACATTTTATTTTTGGTCTTTATCAGCCTCTCTAATATTTATAGCGGTTTCAATCAGTTTCGTGTATTTTTCTGCTGATCGATCCCATGACATGTCTTTTTTCATTGCGTGTTCTTGAATATGTCGCCAGACTTCTTGATTTTTGTAATTTTCACAAGCTCTGGTGATCGCTATTGCTAGAGAAAATGAATCAAAGTTATCAAAAGCAAAACCGTTTCCAGATCCAGTTTTTGCGTTATAGTCCGAAACAGAGTCTGCAAGGCCTCCAGTGCTTCGTACTATAGGTACAACTCCATAACGCATAGCTTCTAATTGTACTAAACCACAAGGCTCAAATTTTGATGGCAAAAGAACCATGTCAGCTCCGCCATATATGAGTCTGGGCAATATAGAGTCAAAGGTTAGATGTATTGCGACTTGTTTTGGATATTTTTCGGCTAATTCTTTAAAAAATCCCATATACTTTGCTTCTCCTGATCCAACAACAATTAACTGGAATCCAAGTTCTTTAAGTAGTGGTTCTAATATGGGCACAAGAAGATCAAATCCTTTTTGTTCTGTTAGGCGAGCTACTATAGCTATAATAGGCGTCTTGTCTTCTTCTGGTAATGAAAATCTATCCTGTAGGGAGGCTTTGTTTGCCTTTCTTGAATCTATGGTTTTTATATCGTAATTTTCTTTTAAATTACTGTCTGTTTTTGGATTGAAATTATCATAATCTATGCCGTTTAATATTCCGGATACATGAGCTCTTCTTTCTTTGAGTAGGTTGTCCAACAGCTCCCCGTAGTCTTTGGTCATTATTTCACGTGAGTAAGTAGACGACACGGTATTGACTGCGTCGCTGTACATAATTCCACGGCGCATACCATTGATTTTGAATATTCTAGGATCAAAAAAACTTGGTAGTGCAGACTGGCCATCATCATAATCCATTTCTGATACGAATCGATGGTCAAACATACCCTGATAATATAGATTGTGAATTAAAAATATCGTAGCAATGGACGATAGGCGTGGGCTTGTTTTGTAAAATGTTCGAAGATAATTTGGAAGAAATCCTGTCTGCCAATCTGATGATATGATTACGTCAGGTGTCCAGTCCTTTGAACTCCATAGAAATTCTAGTACCCCGCGACACAAAAGGTTCCAACGCACAGCATCATCACTGTAACCATAAATATTTGACCGTTTTTCATAGTATTCTTGGTTTTCCAAAAAGTAAGTTGTGACTGGAAGTTTCTCATCTGTAGTGTTTAAAGGTGGAGTATATTTCCTGACGTTACATATAAGATATTCTGGTTCGTTTTCTTTATCTCCAGCGCTTCCCGTAGGTACGCGCAAACCCTCATACTCCATTTTTAGATGAAATTTTTCAGGGTCTATGCCTGCATATCGGGGTATCATAACCCGCACATCGTCCCCAAGCTTGTGTAAGGAGCGTGGTAGAGAAAACATCACCTCGCCAAGACCACCGGCTTTTGCAAAAGGAGTAGCTTCTGGGGCAACAAAGAGAATTTTTCGGGCAGGTTTCTTGTTGAACAAAAATGCCATATAGTCCACTATTATACTCTAAACAATAAAAAAATCCAGACCTATTGGTGGATATCTTTAGTTGGTGATATTTCTTATTTTCTCCAGTAAAGATTCAGCTTGTTCTTGTGTGGGTGCTCCAGCCATGAGTCTGGCCAGCGGTTCTGTGTTTGAGGGTCTAATGTTCAACCAACTGTCTGGAAATTCCACTGTAATTCCATCCCTTTCACCTAAATGTATACCCGTCTCTTTTTCTAAACTCATTTTTATTTTATTTTTTATTTCTGGCCATTCGGATGTCTTTACAGGTATCGTTCCAGTGGCGATTTTATGATTAGGTAAGGATTCTTTAAAATTTTTAAGGGTAAAATCGGACATGGACAGAGTGTTTATTATTTTTATCGCAGTTAGAATTCCGGAATCGGTATAGAAAAAATCTTCAAAATAATAATGACCAGAATATTCAGCCCCAACGGTAGCTCTGTTCTCTCTCATGGCTTCTTTTATATAAAGTGAGCCAACTTTGGTTACTATCAAATTATCCAAAGAAATACTACCGATCACGCGCAATGTTTGGAAGACCATTTCTTCTACAACAAAAGGTGGTCTCTGGTTTTTGAAAAGCAGTAGGGAAATGAGGTAAGAGGGTAAAAGTTCACCACTGTTGTCTGCAAAAAAAGCTCTGTCGCCGTCGGCATCAAAAACAACTCCTAAATCAGCCCCAGTCTCTTTAATTTTTTTCTCTAAGTCTCCACCAGCCCCAGGTTCTAGCGGATTTGGGCCATGGGCGGAGAAATCTGGATCAGCTTCATTGTTTATGAAAATCGCTTCTATTTTGGAACAATTTTCAAAGGTTTCTCTCAAAATTTTTCCGGTAGCTCCGTTGGATGCGTCAAAAACAATCTTAATAGGTTTTTTAAGTTCCAATTTGTTTTTCAAAAACTCACTGTATGATTTTAAGTGGTCCATATTGTTAGATGTTGATATGGTTTTTCTCCATAAATTCCTTTATCTCCAGACCGCTTATTAACACGGCTTTCTCTTTTGATATTTTCATACCGTTGTAATTTTTGGGATTGTGAGAGGCGGTGATCATTATCCCCCCAGAAGCTTCTAGACGATTTACCAAAAAATAAAACATCGGGGTAGAGGACTGACCCACAAATTCAACTTTAATATTTTTACCGAGTTCCTGGGCTTTTTTTTCTAAACCTTTCTTTGCTTTCTGTGCAAGAGATATAGAGCCGTGTCGAACATCGTGAGCCACAATAACAATTCCAGAGTTGAACATCATTGCACAAGCTTCTGCGATTTTCTCTACAACTTCTTCATTTACATCGTCTGGGTATATTCCTCTAATGTCATATGCTTTAAAAATACTTGGATTCATGGCTAGATTTTAACATATTTTTTGCTATAATTATATTATTAGTTGCTAGTTAATATACAAATGCCAAATCAATCAAATAATTCTGATCTCGGTCTATTATTTCTACGAGTATCTTTGGCGGTTGTTTTTATTGCGCATGGTTTTGTTATGTATCAAAGCCTTGCATCCAGTATGCTTTTTTTCGCATCTTTAGGATTAAGCCCCCTTTTTGTTTATCTTGTAATTCTTTTAGAGATTGTTGGTGGTCTTCTTATGATTTTCGGTTACCTTGTTAATTTTGCTGGAAGTGCTTTGGCTATTGTTATGTTGGGAGAAATGTACTTTGTTAGTTTCCAAAAAGGTTTTCTTAATGGTTTTGAATATGATTTAGTGCTTCTATTGGTTTCTCTTGCTGTCGCTCTTTTGGGATCGGGCAAATATTCAGTAGATTACTTTTTTGGTAGACAATGATAGAAAAAAACATAAAAATACTTAAATCGGGTGGTGTTGGTGTTATACCAACCGATACTTTATATGGATTGGTCGCTTGTGCCCCAAACAGAAGGGCTGTAGAGAAAGTTTATGTTCTGAAAAAACGTGACCCAAAAAAACCCTGCATTATTTTGATAAGTTCAGTAGAAGATATTGGTTTGTTCGGAGTCACGCTAACTCGTGAGCTTTTAAAAACTTTGTATAAATTTTGGCCCGGAAAAGTGAGTATAGAATTGCCATGTTTAGATGATAAGTTCGAGTATCTCCATAGGGGTAAAAAAAGTCTTGCTTTTCGTTTACCAAATAAAAAAGATTTACTTAATATGCTTGCAAAAACTGGGCCTCTTGTCGCACCTAGTGCAAATCCGGAAGGGAAGTATCCAGCACAAAATATATTTCAAGCAAAAAAATATTTTGGCGACGGTGCTGATTTTTATGAAGATGGGGGACTTCTAAAATCTCTGCCATCTACTCTTATTAAAATAGAAAAAGGAAAGGTAAAAATTCTGCGCAAAGGTGCAGTGAAAATATAATTTGAAATTATATCTCACCTTACCAAGGGGAGGGCTTGGTAAGGTGAGGAAAGTTATATTCTCAATGTTTTTTAGAAAACAGGGAAAGAGTACATATTATAGTTGACAATTGTCTATGAATATGCTAGGATAGTATGTAGAAAATTACAGCGTTGAGAACAGCAATTTATTGCCAGTTTTCCGTTTAATCAGAATAAGATCTTTGACGTTCGATCAGGGACAGACAGGCGGGTGTTCCGTTTGTCTTTTTTCCAAGTTTGCCCCTCTAGTAAGGGGCTGATGAAAGGTAGGTTCACAATGTGTAAGGAACAGAAACATGATCATGGCGACGACAACGGCACGGTAGTGCTCATCGGCGACAGTATCGGCGAAAGACCGATTCCGGTTCCCGTTGAGGAAGATGAGTCGGCAGTGACACTTCGTCTCGGCGATTCCGAGGTGAAAGTCATGGTTGGTCTCGAAAAGACCGCCAGCGACAAGTCCGACAAGGACGAGGTGACGACGACCAAGAAGAAATCGGACAACACGTCCGACGATCTCCTTATGACGCCGGAGGCGTACGCTTACTGGACCGCAAAGCGCGAAGGCGCTCACGCGTTCCGGTCGTACCTGACCGATCTCAGGGTGGCCGATTACCGCGAGGCATTCGGACATCCCATTACGCTCGAGGAGATCAGTCTTCTTGTGGCGTTCGATGGCGAGGTCAACTCTGCAACCTGTATGTTCAATGGGTGCGGGAAGAAGTTCACGCCGGTCTATCGTGTGGAGCCCTTCGGTGAGCTTCTTGATTTGCTCGCCGACGGCGTAGCCCTTCGTGATGCTCTGAATCAGACAGGAGCCATGAAGTTTGGGGCCTTCTACCCGAAGGACACGACTCCTGACGGTCTGAAGATCCGGGCAGCCTTCTGCGGAAGTCCGTACTTCTGGAACAAGACCAATGATGCGGTCCATGTTTCCTATGCTCATACTGGGCAGATCGCCAAGGCACACCCTCTCGCCGGCAAAAACAGGCCTTTCTGGGGACGTTCACAAGACGATCTCGATTGGATGGTCGCCGAAGATGAACGGATTGCTCGTGAAAAAGCCGAACAGAAGCTCGCCGCGCAGAAGAAGGCGGAAGAGTACCGTGCGAATCGTGAAGCAGCGAAGCTCGCCGCACAGAAGAAGGAAGACGACAAGCGTCGTCAGCGCGAGCAGGAGAAGGAAAACCTCGCGGCGACCATGGATGACTTCTTCGGTCCGGCCAAAAAGCCGATCGTCGAAGAACCGGAACCGGAAGTCCAGATCCACGACGCCAAGCCGGTCGTCGGCGGTGGGGCGGCCAAGAACACGGCACCCAAGAAGGCCAAGAAGAAGGCCTCCCAACCGGCCAGTGCCTGATCGAACAACTAGGTAAGAGACATACATCTTACCGCAACTACACGAGACCCAGAGTCATTACGATTCTGGGTCTCTTTTAATATCCAAATAAGCTATAGATAAAGATTCCTACGGTTCTTCATCATTAGATTGTTGTCAGTGTACAAAAGTGTTTATGTTTGATATAATACTTAACTAGAATATGGTCAATGGAATAGACCATACCGCATAACTCTGGCGGTATTCAGGGTTTAGTTTTCTTTGTCGGAGGTTTTTGTATGTTAAGGCAATCAGGGCAGGATAATGGTGACGGGTTCGTGCTTACCTCGCAGAACGGTGGGGCAAGCCGTAGGAAGGACGAGGAGAAGGAAGACAGGATAAGTTCCCTTGATGCACCTCTTTTTTTTGCGGTGGGAGGTTTGAGACAACACCCGCACGATAGTAGCGAGCTGTTGGGGAGTGTCGTCGGAATGTTTGAATCTGATGGCGGTCGTTTTATTGAATTACCAAATGACCCGCGAAAAGTTAAGATTCTTTTTACAGAAGGGCTAACACTTCCGAAACCTTCTAGAAGTCTTGTTCTCAAAGTTCAATACCAATCGGGCAGTCCTGGGGGTAAGGGCATGATTTGCACATTTGTTGAAGTCGAATCAACCGGGCAAACAAACAAGGTGTCACAATCCAACAGGGGATCCAGCAAGAAGCGTGCTTCAGTTCCGGCTGTGTCCTAAGGTTTCTTACTTTTACCTCGAACCAAAGTCCCAGCTTTTACGGCTGGGATTTTATTTTTATTCGTAATGATATTTCATTCCATTTCTCACAGGCACTTTTCGTATGATTTCCAGGATCTCTTCTTCGTCATCGGTGATGGTGTAAAGAGAGATATCTTTTTCTGCTATCATTCCACGACTCAAAACTTCTTTTCGTAGAAAAGAATCAAAAGTATCCCAGTAGTCTTTACCTAAAAGGATAACTGGCACGTGTTCTATTTTATTTGTTTGAACAAGGGTAAGAATTTCAGATAGTTCATCTAGTGTTCCAAACCCTCCCGGCAAAAAAATGTAAGCTTCTGCACAAAATGACATAGAAACCTTTCGACTAAAAAAATAATCAAAATTTATCTGATCGGTAAGGTATTTGTTTGCAGTATGTTCATGTGGAAGTTGGATTGTGAGACCAAGTGACGGACCACCAGCTTCAAATGCTCCTCTGTTTGCGGCTTCCATTATACCCGGCCCCCCACCAGTAAACACAGCGTATCCTAGGGTTTTTACGATTTTGCCAGCCAATGAGCGAGCTTGTTCATAGTATTTGTTCCCCTCAGGCAAGTTTGTCGAACCAAAAAAAGTGACTGACTTTCCATAGTCTTTTATAAATTCAAAACCTTCGGTAAATTCCTTTGTAATAAGGGAGACTCGTTTTTTTGCCGCCTCATGAATTTCATCTAAAGTGAGAGGTTCATATACAATTTCCTCTGTTTTTTGACTTTGCATTTTTTGTTTCATTTGTACATTGTAAAGGGAATAAATAACTTTTGCAATTGTATCCTTGCAGACAAATCCCACAAGCATTATAATTGTATATGATATAATGATCGGTAGATTAATATTTAATATTTTATTATGAGAAAACTAAACAAAAATGAATGGATAGCAATAGTTGTCGCAGTCGCTTTAATCGGGTTCTTCTTTTTTCAAGGAGATTTAGCAGGGCTTTTAGGTGGTAGTAATATAAACATGACAAAAGAAAATAATAATAATAATATGAATACAGCTAGTACGGTTGCAACAGAAGGTTCAGTTGTAACTGTAAATTACACAGGTAAATTTGCAGACGGTACTGTGTTTGATAGTTCCGAATCTCACGGTCAACCTTTCCAGTTTCTTCTTGGAGCGGGGCAGGTGATAAAAGGTTGGGATCAGGGAGTTGTGGGGATGAAAATTGGTGAAAAGAAAACTTTAGTTGTGCCTCCAGAGCTTGGTTATGGTCCAAACGATTACGGTCCAATTCCCGGAAATTCAACACTTATCTTTGATATAGAGTTGTTGAATGTACAGAATAATTAGTCTGAAAGTCTAAAGCCTGCCTGTGCCGAGCATGGCAGACAGGTTTATAAAATTAGAAAAACTGCAAGCTAAAACAAACGCAGTGAAAGCCCAGATTACGCTATTGTATTTCTGGGTTTTTGGTTTATATATCATAATTTCTAATTTCACAATTTGTGCTATCCTAATTTCATGTCATCTCCGATAAAGTTCAAAATTGAAAAGAAACTTGGTGGAAAGCTTGGTCGAGCAGGGATTCTCTCTACACCACATGGCACTATTCAGACACCCGCTTTTGTAACGGTTGGCACCAAGGCTACTGTAAAAGCGCTTTCTCCCGAACAAGTAAAAGATCTGGGCGCTGAGATAGTTCTCGCCAACACCTATCATCTATATTTACAACCGGGTGACGAAATAATAAAAAAGAACGGAGGTCTTGGAAAGTTTATGAACTGGTCTGGTCCAACAATGACCGACTCGGGAGGTTTCCAAGTTTTCTCACTAGGGGCTGCTTATGGTAAAGAGTTGAGCAAGGTGACAACTATTACAGACCCGTCTCTTCTTTTACCTGAACGTTCTGATGATATGGACATGCCGAAACTTGCGACTGTGGGTGCAGATGGCGTGTCATTCAAATCACATCTGGATGGATCAATGCATTATTTCACTGCAGAGAAATCTATCGAGATTCAACACAACATCGGTGCGGATATTATTTTTGCTTTTGATGAGTGTACTTCACCAGTAGAGTCAACGCGGTATCAAGAAGAAGCGCTTTTTCGAACTCATCAGTGGGCAAAACGTTCACTTGAATATCATAAATCAAAATCTCAAGGCGTGAATCAAGCATTGTTTGGTATCGTCCAAGGAGGTCGTTCTGAAGAACTTCGCAAAAAAAGTGCAAAATTTTTAGCTGAACTTTCTACACCCGATGGTGGTTTTGATGGTTTTGGTATTGGTGGTTCATTTGCCAAAGAGGATATGTCTACTGCCGTGATGTGGGTAAATAGTGTTTTACCAGAAGAAAAACCCAGACATCTTTTAGGTATCGGCGAACCTTTGGATTTATTTAATGGAGTAGAAAATGGAGTAGATCTTTTTGACTGTGTGGCACCTACAAGGATGGCTCGCAATGGAACTCTGTATACATCAGATGGAAGGATAAATATTTTAAATGCGAAGTATATGGGCGATATATCGCCCATAGATGCGGATTGTGGCTGTTATACTTGCAAAAATTATACTAGAAGTTATCTCGCCCATCTTTTTCGCGCGAAGGAAATGTTTGCAGGGACACTCGCCTCTATTCATAATCTATATTTTATAATTCATCTTGTAAAAAAAATGCGGCAGGCGATTCTGGATGACAATTTTACAGAATTTAAGGAAGTGTTTTTGAAGCAATATTACAAAGGCGGGTAATAGTTGTGCACAACTGATGACTAGACATATCCTTTTATTTTGGTTACTCTTTACTTAGACGATCGGTTGTCAATCTGGGGCCCGGTAGCGTAGCAAGGTTTGAGCTGAAAGAGATAAACACAACAACAAATGCTCTATCTGCTCTCTCGCCATGTATGCCGGACTTATACCTCAGAGTAAGTTGGTCAACACCAACTAAAAGCCCCACTTCACGGCTCGACGACCGATCTTGTGCCTCATACCCCTACCAGCCATTGCTCGAATGGCTGGTAGGGGATTTTTTTTGTTTATTTTTGTTAGTAGAGTATAGTAGATGGCGTGAATAATCTATTTAAACTAAAATCAGACTTTGGGCCTGCAGGTGATCAGCCGAAGGCGATCGCCGAGTTGGTAGATGGAGTAAAAAAAGGTCTGCAACATCAGACGCTTTTAGGTGTGACTGGTTCTGGTAAAACTTTTACTGTGGCGAATGTCATAAATCAGATTCAAAAACCGACACTTGTTATTGCCCACAACAAAACTCTCGCAGCTCAGCTTGCCCAAGAGTATAGAGAGTTTTTCCCGGAAAATGCAGTGCATTATTTTGTGTCATATTACGATTATTACCAGCCGGAAGCGTATATGCCGGTTACCGATACTTATATTGAAAAAGAAGCACAAATAAACGAGGAAATCGACCGCTTACGTCATGCTTCTACTCAGGCCCTTTTGACTCGCAAAGATGTGATCATAGTTGCTTCGGTATCTTGTATTTATGGTTTGGGTAGTCCGATTGAATATGAAAAAGTAAACTTAAAAATTGAAAAAGGCGAAAAAATTTCCCGCGCAGAGTTTATTCGCAAACTTATAAATATTCATTTCGAACGCACTACAGCTGATCTTACCGCCGGACAGTTTAGGGCGATTGGAAACTCTATTGAAATTATGCCGGTAAATGAAAGGGTGATATATAGGTTAGAAATAGAGGGTGGGTCTATCGGCGATATTTTGAAGGTTGACTCTATCTCAAGAATTATACTTGAAAAAATCACGGTATTTTTTCTTTTTCCAGCAAAGCATTTTATTACCGAAAAAAGTCAGATTGAGCGCGCTTTTAAAACCATCAAAAAAGAGTTGGATTTGCGTTTGAAAGAGCTTGAAAAAGAAGGGAAGAATCTTGAGGCAGAAAGACTGAAACGAAGAACGAGTTATGATTTAACTATGATTCGCGAGATCGGCTATTGTAATGGTATTGAAAACTATTCTAGACATTTTTCGGGCAAAAATGCAGGTGATCCGCCGGATACGCTTTTGTCTTATTTTCCACACTTGCCTGACGGCTCAGCAGACTTTCTGACTATTATTGATGAATCCCATGTCACGGTGCCACAAATCGGTGGAATGTATGCTGGTGATGCTTCTAGAAAACAAAGTTTGGTTGATTATGGTTTTCGTCTACCTTCGGCAAAAGATAATCGCCCGTTGAAATTCCCTGAGTTTGAAGAAAGAGTTGGACAAATTTTATATACGTCTGCAACTCCGGGAAAATATGAAAAAGAAAAAGGTCAAAAAGTGGTGGAGCAGGTTATCCGACCCACTGGACTGATTGATCCCGTTGTAGAAGTTCGGCCAGTTGTTGAAAAAGGTTCTTACAAGGGACAAATTTTTGATTTTATCATCGAAGCACAGAAAGTTATCAAAAATAAACAAAGGGCCATTGCTACGACACTTACAAAAAAAATGGCAGAGGACTTAAGTGAATATCTCAAGGATCCCTCGACTAGGCTCGGGACAGGAAAAGCTATAAACGCACGATATTTGCATAGTGATATAAAAACTATTGAGCGAATAGAAATTTTAACTTCGTTTAGAAGAGGAGAGTTTGATTGTCTCGTTGGAGTCAATCTCCTAAGGGAGGGTTTGGATTTACCAGAGGTATCGTTTATAGGGATTCTTGACGCGGACAAATCTGGTTTCTTGCGTTCTGATACATCTCTTGTCCAAATAATCGGCCGAGCGGCCAGAAATGTTGATGGTAGAGTTATTCTTTACGGTGATATCATGACCGATTCTATGGAGTATGCCATAAGTGAAACTAACCGCCGTCGTAAACTACAAATGGCACATAACAAAAAACACGGCATCACTCCCAAAACTATTATCAAAAAAATACAAGATATTACTGATCATCTGAAAACTGAGCACAAAAAAACTGTGGAATCTTTGCTCGAGATAGACAGGAAGCTTTATGAGAAAAATCCTAAAAAATTGATAGCCCAAAAAGAACGTCAAATGAATGCCGCGGTAAAGATTTTAGATTTCGAGTCGGCAGCCATAATACGAGACGAAATAGCTGAGCTGAAAGGAGGACCTATGGCAAAAAAAATAGAGGGTGGTATAATGTAAGCCTAATAACATTTAACTATATTTTATGGCAAATAATACAACACTTACAGGTAAAAAAGTTCTTTGGGTTGAAGACGATCAATTTCTCGGTGAATTGATAAGTAAAAAACTTATATCTAGCGGTTGCGCTACAACATACGCTTCATCGGGAGAGAAGGCTCTTGAGGAACTAGCGAAAAATACCCCAGATGTCGTGCTTTTAGATATTATGTTACCGGGGGGAATCGACGGTTTTGCGATTTTAGAAAAAATGCGCGCTAATCCCGCACAAAAAGATGTGCCTGTTATTTTGTTTTCAAACTTAAATTCAAAAGAAGATGTCCAGAAGGGAATGAAGCTTGGTGCGTCGCGCTTTCTTATCAAAGCAACTCTTGTCCCAGATGAAATTGTTACCGAAATAGAATCAGTTTTGAACGAAAAAAGTAAATCATAAAAATTTCTTACAATCAAAATATTACAATGTGTTCCAGCGTTACCTTTCGACATATCGAAGAGTAATGAAATTTTTATATTGTTATATGTAAGATTTGGTTTTTTATGGCTAACTATGGAGGGGAGGGCTCCATAGTTAGCCATAATTTTTAAGTTTGGTTTTTTCTAAATATCTGATATAGTATCCATATACAACCCCTATGAGTTTTGGTGGGGGTATTTGCATTAGTCTGTAAAGTCGAAAGTCCATAAAGTCTATAAAGTTAAATATCGAATGTCATTCCGAACTTGATCCGGAATCTATGCCTGAATCCAAATTAACATGGATCCCGGCTCGTAGGCTGGGATGACAAATGAAACATGTCAAAATCTGGAGAAAAAACAAAAAACAGTGGCGAAGCGAATAAAATTATCGTTAGAGGTGCCAGAACGCACAACCTCAAGGATATTACTGTTGAAATGCCTCGCAATAAAATGATTGTATTTACTGGCCTTTCTGGCTCTGGAAAGTCGTCCTTGGCTTTTGATACTATCTTTGCCGAAGGTCAGCGTAGATATGTAGAGTCTCTTTCGTCTTATGCGAGGCAGTTTTTGCGTCAAATGCAAAAACCAGACGTTGATGAAATTGTTGGATTATCCCCAGCTATTTCTATCGATCAGAAATCACGTTCAAATAATCCTCGTTCTACCGTAGCTACAATCACAGAAATCTACGATTATTTGCGTATTCTGTATGCACGCATCGGAAAACCGCACTGCCTTGTGTGTGGAGATGAGATTAAACGTCTTTCTAACGAAGAAATAAAAAATTTTGTATTGGAAAAAATTGAAGAAAAAGGAAAGACCTTAGAAAAACCAAAGGGTAAGAAAATCGATCTGCCTGTTTATGTGGAAGTTTTCTCACCTTTGGTTCGCGGTAGAAAGGGTGAATATTATCAACTTCTTTATGATCTTTTAAATAAAGGATATTCGGAGGTGATGGTAGATGGTCATCGAAAAAAACTTCGAGAACAGATTATTCTTTCTAAAAACAAACGTCACGAAATTGATGTTTTGGTGGACCAGATAAACATCACTGATTTCAAAGAAGATGGTAAAGGCGCTTTGGAGCGTTTGAACGAAGATTTGGAAAAAGCTTTATCTGAATCGGAAGGTCTCGTTAGGATTGTTTTTAGAGATATGGCTCGTCCCTCCGTCGAGCCGATGGCCGCCTCCGCACAAGGCTCCGGCGAGCCGATGGAAGAATTTCTCATGTCATCTAAATTTTCTTGTCCTAAGGATGGATATTCTTACCCTGAAATAGAGCCTCGTTTGTTTTCTTTCAATTCGCCATATGGAGCTTGTCCAGATTGTAACGGCCTTGGTAGTTTACATTTTTTTGGCACAGAGCCATGTCCAAAATGCAAAGGGACTCGTTTGCGCGAGGAAGCCCTCAATGTTTTTTTGGGTGGAAAAAATATAGCCGAACTCGTTGATTTATCTGTTAAAGACGCTGATGAATTTTTGAAAAAAATAAAATTGTCTGCTCGTGAAAAAAACATCTCTAAAATTGTTGTAAAAGAAATAGGGAATCGCTTGCAGTTTATGATAAATGTGGGAATAGACTATCTTTCGCTTAGTCGTCGTGCCAACACGCTTTCAGGTGGTGAAGCCCAGAGAATTCGCTTGGCATCTCAACTTGGATCTGGCCTTGTCGGAGCACTCTATGTACTAGATGAGCCGACTATCGGTCTTCATGCTCGTGACAACGATCGGCTTATAAAGACTCTTATAAAACTCCGAGATCTGGGAAACACGATTATCATTGTGGAACATGATGAGGAAACAATTTTTTCAGCGGATTATTTGGTGGATATTGGCCCAGGTGCTGGCGTACATGGTGGAGAAATCGTGGTAGCCGATTATCTAGATAGGTTATTGTCTGCAAAGAAAAATGAGTCGGGTTCTATTACTCTTGATTATTTACGTGGTGATAAACAGATCGAAATTCCAGAAAGCCGTAGAAAATCCGAAAAAGGCTCTATCTCTGTTCGTGGAGGCAAAATTTTTAATATTAAAAATTTAAATATAGATATGCCGCTCGGTAAGATGATAGCGGTTACGGGTGTATCGGGTTCAGGTAAGTCTTCCTTTGTTTACGAAATTTTGCACAAAAATTTACAGGCACGTTTTGATAGACGGTATCGTTCGGCTGAGGTTTATAATTGCAAAACTTTTACGGGCACAGAATATCTTGGTCGTTCTATATTGATTGACCAATCGCCGATCGGACGAACTCCGCGTTCTAACCCTGCTACCTATACTGGCGCATTTACATTTGTCCGTGAGCTTTTTGCTGAAACGGCAGAGTCGCGAGCAAGGGGGTGGAGAGCAAATCGTTTTTCTTTCAACGTAAAGGGCGGACGATGTGAGACGTGTCAGGGTAATGGCACTATTGAAGTGGAGATGCATTTTTTGCCGACAGTTTATGTACCTTGCGATATTTGTAGCGGTAAGAGATTTACCAAAGAGACCCTTGAAGTAAAATATAAGCACAAAAATATTTATGATGTGCTTATGATGACTGTGGAGGAGGCTCTTGCGTTTTTTGAGGACATACCCGGCATATATGATAGATTGAAAACTTTGAATGAAGTGGGGCTTGGATATTTGAAGCTTGGTCAGTCTGCAACGACTCTTTCTGGTGGAGAAGCACAGCGTGTCAAGATTTCCTCGGAACTTTATCGGCCACATTTACAAAAGACAATTTATCTTTTGGACGAACCGACTATCGGTTTACATTATGAAGATGTAAAAAAATTGATTGAGATTTTACAAAAATTGGTGATCAAAGGAAATACGGTTGTTGTGATTGAGCACAATATGGATTTTATAAAATGTGCTGATTATGTTGTTGATATAGGCCCTGATGGTGGGGATAAGGGAGGGCAGATCGTAGCAAAAGGAACTCCGGAAGAAGTAGCAAATTTCGCTAAATCATACACCGGAGAATATTTGAAAAATGCTTTGCGAAAAAAATAATTCTTTAAAATAAAAAAAACCGGGACGCAGGCGCGACTCGGTTGGATTACCCCTTGTTGTTAGTACAAAATTTAAAGCAGAGCACACCCAATAAAAACGATAATTGCCAAAAAAATTATCCCTACCATTATTGTCAGGGCTTGTGGTACGACTTTCTCTGCACGTAGTGCTGTGTGTTTGCAATCATCATCGTATTCATCGCCGCCGTCAGGAAGACTCATGTTGCAATTTGCCACCATAATCAAAAGCTCCTTCTTGGGATTAGTGGTTTTGTTTTGTTGTAATCGATCCTTTTTTATAGTAGCATATATGAAATGAATAGTCAACAACTAAAAAAGAAGAAATTGCCGAATAGTCCAGGGGTGTACTTCTTTATCAGCAAAAAATCCCCCAATAAACCTCGCTCAAATAATCGAAATTACTCAGTTGGGCAGGTTATTTATATAGGGAAAGCTACTTCGCTTAGGGATCGTGTAAAGAGCTATTTTGGAACAGGTTTGGCTTTTTCTAGAAGTCCCCTCATCACACAGATGGTAGATGAATCTACGGATATAAAATGGCAGGAAACGGATTCAGTTTTGGAAGCACTGATTTTAGAAGCTGGTTTGATAAAGAAATATCAACCAAAATATAATACGCAAGAAAAAGACAATAAAAGTTTTAATTTTGTTGTAATAACTAATGAAGATTTCCCGCGGATACTTTTGATGCGTGGAAGGGAACTCGAATGTGGTTCTCTACTAACTACTAACTATTTACTACGGACTAGTTTTGGTCCATTTCCTCATGGGGCACAACTGAAAGAAGCTTTAAAAATTGTTCGAAAGATTTTCCCGTATAGAGATAAATGTTTACCCGCCCTCACGACAGCTCGGGAGCAGGCGGGTTTACCGGCCAAAATTTTTGCAGAGCAAAAACTTGGGCGGACAGGTCCGCAAGAAATTCACACACAGAAACTTAATCAGGCAAGACCATGCTTCAATCGTCAGATTGGTTTGTGCCCAGGGGTTTGTAATGGAGAAATATCTCAAAAAGAATACGCTAAAGTTGTTCGATATATCGAACAGTTTTTTCAAGGAAAGAAAAAAACTTTGATACGAGATTTGGAAAAGGATATGAGGGTTTTTGGTAAAAAACAGGAATTTGAGAAAGCTAATACTATTAAAAAAACCATTTTTGCTCTAAATCACATTCAAGACGTTGCATTGTTAAAAAATAGTGGGCGTTCTTCTGCGTCGCACCCCGTGGCGAGCGAAGCGAGTTTTACGGGGTTTCGCATAGAGGCATATGACATTGCACATATGTCAGGTAAAGATGTCGTGGGTGTGATGACTGTTGTAGAAAATGGTGAGATAAAAAAAACTGATTATAAAAAATTTAAAATTAAAGGACTGTATGGCGGGGGAGTAGATGACACTGGAAATTTAAAAGAAATATTATCGCGGAGGTTTAATCATCCAGAGTGGCGACTGCCAGATTTAATCGTGGTTGATGGTAGCACGGCGCAGATAAACGTAGCGAGAAAAATTATTCAAGAAAAAAATCTAAAAGCTTCTGTTGTTGCAGTTACAAAAGATGAGAGACATAAGGCACGAGATATACAGGGTGATAAGGAGCTTGTAGGGGGACATAGAGAGGAGATTTTGCTGGCCAATAGCGAATCACATAGATTTGCTATCGCCTTCCATCGTTTAAAAAGTAGAAAACATTTCTTAAAATAATTATACCAAAGGGAGGGTTTGGAAAGATATTGCGACTATTTAAAATTTTATACAGCGTGATACAATGTATACATGTTTAAAACAAGAGTTGGTGTGATCCGTGGAGGACCATCCGGCGAATACAGTGTGTCACTTCAAACTGGTGGAACGGTTTTAAAAAATTTACCAGAAGAGAAATATTCTGCGCACGATATTTTGATTTCTCGCGACGGTACTTGGCATATGCATGGTATTCCTAGAGATCCACATCAAATTTTAAAACACTTGGACGTAGTTTTTAATGCTCTTCATGGCGAATACGGCGAAGACGGCAAATTGCAGTCGCTCCTTGATTCATTTGGTATTCCTTATACAGGATCTGGTGCTCTGGCATCAGCTGTAGGTATGAACAAAATTTTATCAAAAGGAGTTTTTACAAAAAAGGGAATCAATACTCCGCGACATTTTATTATTGAAGAGGGAGAAAATACCGATAAAAATTTATCTCACGTTTTGTCTGATTTTCCAAGTCCATCTTATATTGTAAAACCTGTTGATGCTGGTTCTTCGCTCGGTATGTCTGTTGCAAAAGACCTAAGTTCTTTGGATGGTGCTGTGCGGGAAGCATTAAAATATTCACGTAAAGTTTTGATCGAAGAATTTATCTCAGGTAGGGAAGCGACGTGCGGTGTAGTGGATAGTTCACGTGGCGATGATTCGTATTCATTGTTGCCTGTGGAAATAATTCCTAACGACGGCAGGTTTTTCGATTATGAGGCAAAGTACGCTGGAGAATCGCAGGAAATTTGTCCTGGAGATTTTACACCAGAAGAACAAAAAGAAATACAGGACATAGCAGTTTTGGCACACAAAGCTCTTGGTTTGCGCCATTATTCGCGTGCAGATACGATCATAACTCCACAAAATGGAGTGTATCTGCTAGAGGTGAATACACTACCGGGTCTCACGCCTACGTCTCTTTTTCCAAAATCTCTGGAAGCGGTTGGCTGTACTATGCCGGAATTTTTGGATCATTTGGTTACACTTGCACTACAGAGAAAATAAGGTTATTATCTTAAATTGATTCATCAGGTATGATTTGTGAGTTGAGAATTAAATTCGTAATTCGTAATTTTAAATTCTTAATTAATATACGGGCCCTTAGCTTAGTTGGTAGAGCGCCTCATTTGCAATGAGGAGGTCATCGGTTCGAATCCGATAGGGTCCACTTTTTTTAGATAGGTCATAAATGAATTTTTTGTTTTCTGATTAAGTTCGTAGATTAGCCCCAACTTTGTGGTGCCAAACTTTTTTGTTGGATGATAGCTAATTCCTTCCGGTAATACCAACTTTTGGAACCTCGGCTGTAAGTGTGGAGGTAGATCAAACCATACACGGCTTAGATTCGATATAAAATTCGTAGCATACGTAACTGTAGCTTCAATATCGAATTGTTCTATTCTCGATTCATTCAAAGATATTCTAACTGCCATTATTTTACTATCGATCTCAGCTACACGTTCCTGTGATTGCTCTCTGCTATATTCACCCTCTTCTCGCATCTCAAAAACTCTTTTCTTCTTTTGTACCAAATCTGCAATTTCTGTCTCATACTTTTTTGCCGCGTTTTCAAAGCTTATACCTTGTGCGGTCCAGCCAATGATCCAGTACAGATTGGCAACTATCGTGGCAGAAAGAAAGATCTTCCAATCACGACGAGACATTCCATTGTGCTGATAACTGCCATGCCGCAAGTACAGAGTGACAGTAATGGGATCATCAAAACAAAGAACAAAGAAAGCTACCACATCGCTTTTTTGCAAGATCCTGCCGATAAAGCGTTTCCACTTTCCAGTTGACTCTTTTTCCCGAAGTCCTTTCAGGGCTTCGATACAGAGCCAGTCTGTCTTTGACCAGTCATACGCCCTGATGACAAGAAGGTTGGTAATAATCGAGAGAAGGGTCATAACAACACCCCCCCAAATATTTCCTAACCAAATCATCATCGCGGGATACAACAGAAAGTCAAAGGGGTAGTTGAAGAGACGCTTCATGACAAGTCCTGCTCCGAGAGTAGCCCCTCGTTTCAAGACTTCACCCAATATGCACCACCTTTCTTTGGTTTAGATTTAAGCTACAATCTTACGCCTTCCATCTATAAGCATAGCACGAAATATGTACTCATGTCAATAAGTTGTGGTAAAAACCCTTATTTATAGGCACTTTTCGTAAAAATACAACTAAACAAAAAGAGAAGCGTCGACTGAGACTAATCCTGGTGCTAATGTTCCTGGGTTCGCCTTTAAATACTTATCTACGAGATCATAACCTAATGTATATCCAGCCCAACGTGGGATTTTTTCAGGTTCTGAGCCAAAGAACCAAAGAGCATTGTCATACGATGGCAAAAGCCACACTTCTTTTGCCTTTTTTAAAAATATCTCCTTTTGTTCAGGCGTTAACGTCATAGACCAGGGCAGTGGATTTTTCCTTCCAGTCACCTCCATAGCAAAATGATCCGCAAGACCTTCGAAGATTAGTGCCTCAAGCAAAGTATCTCCCTCTACAGGTTTTTGCCAGCGAATAGTGTGATGAAATTCATGCACTAGGATAAAATAAAGTTCCTCCCTGAGCGCCTTTTTAAAATTAACGTGCCTAGAATTTAGTGAAATAAAAATTTGATTAGCGTTAGGTGTAAAACCTCCAATACCACCGATCTCATCGATTGTTCCATGCGGGTTATCATAAAATACAACATCCACGTCTTTAACAGGCAGCAATTTTTTAACCGCATCTGTAGCAGATTCGGCTATTGACCTCAATTCTGGTTCATACGTCTGTATGTCTTTTGAAGCTGTGAGAATGTGAATATTAATAGACATAAAAATATTATATCATTTATATATACTAATAAAAAATTCCCCGCGACGCCTTCATCGTCGTGAGGAATTTAGTGGCAACATGTGTCACCACTTGCTGCAGGTACCGCCACCACTGCAAGCGCCGCCGCTTCGCAGCGAGTAGGTTGAGGAAGGGCTACCCTTGTAGGGGCGAACCTTCACAGTAACCTTCTTGGACTTGGGGGTCTTCTGCTTCATACACATCACCTCCTTTCCTGCCTGGTTGGCTCTATGCAAAGAAGTGTGGAGTCGAAGGATACTCCATCTTCCATTTAAACCCTAACACCTTCATCCTTTTGTGTCCATAGTGTTCAGTACCGTAACCAAAATTGATCGGCATGAGCTTTTCGGACAATACACGGATGACATTCAACCCAGACTCATTTCCTTTTGGAGTGACATCTACCACGATAGGATCAAAGATGCTCATGTCACCGCAAAAGTCTTCTGGGATGATCTTACCGGTTTCTGCTTGAAGAAGCCATTCAAGATGTACGAGGTTTTTCGGATCAAGATAAAACAACCCGTGATCCTCGATATCCTTTATGTCACTAATGACCATGCCACGTCTTGGCCGACGAAAGTGCCAAGTAATTCCCATAAGCTCCGCTTCGGAGAATGCCCTGTCAGCTGCCTCGATAAACGAGGACCGACATCCAGCACCAAAAAACAGCGCGGGTCTCTTGCTCTCCGACCAAATCATCGCAAGCACCACAGGTGGTCCATCAAGTGTGATATTTAGAAGCGACACATTGTAACCAGCGCTTCTCCAATAGGACATTCGACTTCTCAATTGATCGGGCAAGCATTCGTCCGAGATTTTCTCAGCTGAACGTTTCGAGTACCATGTCGCACAAAAAGCATCTCGCTCGATAAGTTCATAGAGACCAGTCTGGATTGCAACCTGCCTGTCAAAGTGTGCTGCGACTCCGCTTGAACTTGCCCGGTAGAAAAACCTTCTGGCACTGTTGTGCTTGCGTGGCGCAAAAAAGACAAGATCCGTAGGCACGCACACACGCTCACCAGTGGCCTCTTTAAAACCAACTACCAATCTATTCTTTTCTTGGGGTTAAATGGTTCTACTCCACCAAGCATTTTGTACTGACTTTTCATATAGGGCACAGTTGCGCGTGGATCGAGAAACGGTGCAACAAGATTAATGGCAGTTTCGGTCAAATCAGATCGATATTGCTGTAAGGCATATCGCTCGAATCCTTCAGCTATAGCTTTAACGACCGCTTCATTTGTAGTAGATCCTGTGGCGAATCCTCTGTTGTCTTTCAGAACTGAAGCAGTCAAACGTCCATTTGTTGGGCGATATGTAGCAACCGCACCCCATTGAGACAAAGAGTGCCCCTTAATCTTAGGTTCCCAAAAGAAGATATCCGCAATAGGTTTGTCACTGCCGACAAGCTCTCGTTTCAGCCGATAGGCCTTGTCCGCCATTTCATGATCAACTCTTGGACGAATCTTTTCTGTGTGTTCGGGAATACCCAGAATAAGGGTTGTGATGACTGATTCTTGCGGAAACTGTAAACCAAGCTCTCGCGCAAGCAGTTCATCACAGAATCCACAGCACTCGACTGATCCGATATTTTGTTCGGCGCAGTACAAAGAAGTATTCTGTGCGGCGTGTCCAGCTTCAAGCAACGTGAGCAGATAACCACGACTGGCATACTTTGAGATCATGCGGTCAAAATTTGCCGCAATACAAAGTATGCAAGCCGCATTCTTCAGTAGATCATTAGTGTTGAACACCTTCGTGATCCACACCAGCGGATTGTTGCTGGGCATGACTGCCAATGCCAGTTTTTCAGGTTCCCATCGGTAAACACCGGGGGGCAGGCACTGACCTTCACGCGGAACGATTAGATACAAATCTAGTGGATATAACGCGCCACCAGACGGAACACTCCAATGACCGTTCTTTCCGACACCGTAGGTTGCTCTAAGAAGTCCCGACAACTGATCAAGGGGAATTTTCGCTTCTCGAAACTGTCTAACAGTTAGCCTTTTCTCGATCGTTTTGAAAAGATTACTATCCGGTGGCGCTGAAAGTTGAATAGGTTCACCGTTCCGCTCGCGCAACCGCGGAGTGCTCATGATACGATTAATTTCTTCAACTCCATGGTCATAAGAGAAGAACAGAGGATTTGATGAGTCCTCGTGGAACCCAGCGAATAGATTCCTACTTTCTCTGACAATCCCTTGGTCTTCACAAAGCGACAAGAGTTCGCAAATTCTCTCCTGACCAATCGACGGCAGTTGGTTTATGATATCCTGAACACTGTTCATGCCATTGCAAAGACGGAGAATTTTTTCGATGTCCTTACTTCTACCAGAAAGGCTTATGATGCCTTTACGTCCTACAAAATTAAGTTCATTTCTGTTCTTTCGGTACCCATAGAGTATAGCCAGTGGCTGTGAATGCCTTTCCATTTTCTCGCTCCTTTTACAAATTATCAAGGTACAATATTATGGACATGGGCAACAAGCCAATTGCCATATTTTTAACAAAACATACCGAATCTGTTGGATTTTGTCAATACTTGTCAGAACTCAATATTACGTGTTGCTATTAATCACTTCATATGATACTTTACGGGAAGAGTTAAGTCCTTTTACAAGTGATATAATAATTTCCTAACAAACAAAGGAGGATGAGCATGATAAAAGCTACAAAGCTTCAAAAAAGCTACGGATCATTGTCCGTACTCGCCAATATCTCCTTCTCCCTTGGAAAAGGACAGAAGGTGGCGCTAGTTGGATTGAATGGAACAGGTAAAACAACCTTACTAAAGATCGTCGCGGGTATTGAAGAACCCGATGCAGGGGTACTCGAAATTTCGAACAATACTTGCATTGGCTATCTCCCACAGGACACCAGTCTTTCAGGAGATACAACAATCTCCGCTTATTTGCGACAGGCTGTGGGCATCGACATTCTCGAACGCCAAATTGAGGAACTTACATCCGATTTGGATTCCGTCGCGAAAACGAAACGATACAATGAAGTGCTTGAGAAGTATGAACGTCTTGACGGATATACTTTTGATCATCGTATGAGGGTAATGTTGTCGGGTTTCGGGCTGGAGAGTATTGACCTTGAACATCAGTTGTCAAATCTGAGCAGTGGTCAAAAAAGCAAGATTGTACTCGCAGGTATTTTGCTTAGGGGTGTTGACTTGCTACTTCTTGATGAACCAACAAACAACCTCGACTTGCCCGCATTGATCTGGCTTGAGGATTTTCTACACAAAACTGAAGCGGCGTGTATCGTCGTTTCTCACGATCGTCGCTTTCTTGATCGTGTTGTGAAAAAAATATTCGAACTGGACTGGCATACTCGAACCATGACTATTACTGGGGGGACCTACAGTGACTACTTAGAAATGGTGGCGAGAAGAATTGCTCAGCAGAAAGAAAAGTACCTTCTTCAGCAGGAAGAGATAGAAAGGTTAAATGATCGTGCTCAAGAGAAGCGCGCCGAATCTGCTCGAGGAGCTCGATGGAAAGGTACCGACAACGACAAATGCTTGCGAGGGTTTAAACGTGACCGTGCAGGCAAATCTGGGCGAGGAGCCAAGTCTATTGAAAAACGGGTTGAGCAGATGGAAAAAGTTGAAAAACCATTTGAAAAAGACCCGTTTGAGATATTACTTAAAGCAGAAACTGGACCAGGTACGCTCGACATCAGCCTCACCAATCTTGTAGCAGGATATCCTGACAGCTTCCAGATTGAGCCTGTTTCTTTTGAAATACGTTATGGAAACAGGGTCGGCATCATGGGACTTAATGGTACAGGCAAGTCAACCTTGCTCAAAACCATTACAGGTCAACTACCACCATTGGGTGGAGAAGTTGAAATTGGTTCTGGTGTTAGAATAGGAAACATGATGCAGGAGCACGAAACGCTTCCCCGCAATCTCACCTTGCTTGATTTCGTCGCAAACCGCGCCCACCTGAGCCAGAGAGATTCGTATCACACACTCGCTAAGTTTGGCTTGAGTAAGAAAAAGGTTAAGCTGCCAATATCAACGTTAAGTCCAGGTGAGCGTGCACGCCTTCTGTTGGCACTTTTCTCGGCTCAATCAGTAAATACCCTGGTCCTAGATGAACCCACAAATCATCTCGACCTTGAAGCACTTGATGCTCTTGAGGAAACGATGAAAACGTATCGAGGGACGGTATTGCTCGTATCACACGATCGATACTTCCTCGAGAAGGCATCACTTGGCACCATTTATGTTTTGTCTGAGAGGGTCCTTTCTAGGATCCCTGACTACAAGGCATATCTAGTGACTGCAGAAGAAAGAGCACAGAAGCTACTCAAGTTACTATAGGAGATAAAACCATGGACCCGGACAAGCACAGCTTCCGGGTTCTTTTTATATAAAGATTGGCAACATTCTAATGACTTGGAATGATTACACAGGGCTTATCCACAACCATCATCTCGTTCCATTCCTTCAGATCTAGTATAATCTGGTGCCAATGAGTTCCGATGAAGTCCACAAACGACAAAAAATCCCGCGCAGGCGGGATTTTTTGCGTTTGTGGAAGGCACAGCGATGTTTTTGTTTGAGCGAAGCGAAAGGCAAAAACCGCGAGCCGGGGTCGCGAGATTTTTCCGTCAGGGAAAATACTTGTGACCACACTATCAGTGTCCCCGCCTGCGCGGGATTTTTACGAGATTGTCTTATTCTTTTGTGCTAGTATGTATATTCATATAATCTTGGACAAACCTATGAAGAAAATTATTGAAAGTATCATTAGGCACGAAAAAGGTATTGAAATGACCGTCGCTGTTTTGGTGGTTGTTTTGATTGTTGGTTACGGTGAGTATCGTCGCTATACTCTCGTAAGTGAAATAAATTCTAAGTTGGATTCTACTACTACGGCGTTGGAAGTGAAGATATCGGCAGTGCAGAAAGCTTTTTTGGATGTTCAAAGTCAGAATGCTTCTTTGAGCAATGCGGTACAAGCAGAAGTTCAAAACCGTAGCGTGTTGACTGAGCAGGCTGGGAAAATTTCCGATGCTGCCGCGACTCTCGACAAACTAAGTAAAATTGACCCACAACTTCTCCAAAAATATTCAAAAGTATATTTTTTGAATGAAAATTATATTCCAGCGAATCTTACTCTGGTCAACCAAAACTTCTTACACAAAAAGAGCTCTGATTTAAAAATTAATTCACAAATTGATCCATTTTTGCAAAATCTTCTTGACGCACAACAAAAAGCAGGATTATCTCTTAGGGTTATTTCAGCTTATCGATCATTTGGAACGCAAGCAGTTTTGAAATCCAGTTATTCTGTGACTTATGGAGCAGGTACTGCAAATTCTTTTTCTGCAGATCAAGGATATTCCGAACATCAACTGGGAACAGCTTTGGATTTTACCAATCCAACTGTCGGTGATAGTTTTGAAGATTTTGAAAAAACTCCTGAATATGGCTGGCTTATACGCAATGCTCATCAATACGGATTTGTTTTGTCCTATCCAAAAAACAATACGTATTATCAGTACGAACCATGGCATTGGAGATTTGTCGGCGTAGATTTGGCGACAAAAATTTACCGAGAAGGAAAAAACTTTTACGATATGGATCAACGCACCTTAAGCGACTATCTGGCAGTTTTGTTTAATTAAAGGTTTTTTGATAGTTTTGAAAAAGCCCATACAAAGTTTTTTAAATTTTTTTCACTTCGCTTCTTTTTGTTACTTACGATATAATTAACTGATAATGGAAAAAATTGGTTTTAGTGAAGAAGTAAAATTTAAAAGCCCGCAGGAAGAGCTCTCTTTTTTGCGTGAACAGATTGCTCAAAAAGAAAAGGAGATGGAGATGGAGCAGGGTGGGGCGACTCCAGATCGACACACAATCGTTTCAGAACATATAGAACAGTACAAAAAACAAATTCCAGAACAGGTTTTGCATAAAGATGCTGTTTTGTCTACTTCTCAGGTAGAAGGTATTGTTTTGAATTTATCTCCGGAGACACATGACAAGAAAATGGAGGAACTTTTGGTGATACTCCAAGGTAAGGGAATTAAAAATGTTTTATCTGTGGTATCTGCCTTAAAAGATCCTCACATTGACGATGATTTCCATCGTTTTCTCGTGCAATTTATAAAAAAGGGAATGCCTGTAAAAGGCCTGAAACCAAAAAATTCACTTTTCAAAGCGCTTAATATGACCCTTTATGAGGTGGTTTTGCCTAACGAAAAAGGTGATGAAAGAGAAAAACCGCTAAAGGAACTTATTTCAGGAATGGAGCAGTTTTATGCGGGTATGCTTTCTGTATCATCTGACAAGAAATCCAGTCAAAATTATTTTGTTATAGAAATTGCCAATGCCAATCACAGTGATGAGTTTATTTTTTACGCCTCTATCCCAAATTCAAAAAAAGAGCTATTTGAAAAACATGTCTTGGCAATTTTTCATAACGCGAAAATTACGGGGAAAGACGACGACTATAATATTTTTAATGAAGAAGGTGTGGCTGTGGGTTCATATGCCACTTCCGGCAATAATCCTATTTTCCCACTGAAAACTTACGAAGCTTTTGATACAGATCCACTAAATGCGATTTTGAACAGTTTTTCTAAAATAGATAAAGACGGGGAAGGAGCTTCTATCCAACTTGTGATAAATCCAGCAGGAGATTATCATTTGAAACGATATAAATATGCCCTAACTCAGATTCTGAAGGGGGTAAAGTTAAAAAAGGCTATAAATATGCCGGAGAGTTTTTTGGGTGGTATGTTAAAAACTTTGCAGGATGTATTTGGGGGAGGTGAAGGTGGTCATAAAAAAGATGGTTTCAAAGAGCCTCCTCGTATTGATGATGTTGCTGTGGAGAATATAAAAAATAAACTTTCTAGTCCTATTGTTACTTCCAATATTAGAATTATTGCTTCAGCGGGAACAGAACCAGAGGCAGAAGAAATTTTGGCTAATATAGAATCTAGTTTCAACCAATTTGAAAATACTCAAGGTAACAGCCTCAAATTTAAACGTGTGAAGAAGGGCGCACTCAGGACTTTTCTCCACAATTTTTCTTACAGGATTTTTTCTAGAGATGAAAAACTTCCTCTTAGTTTGAAAGAACTCACTTCTCTTGTTCATTTTCACACAACGGCCCTAAAAGGTGGATCAGCACAACTAAAACAATCAAAAGCTGGTGATGCCTCAGTGCCTCTAGGTATTCCTACTGTTGGTACGCTCTTGGGGGTCAACAATCATCGTGGGGCCACGACAAAGATATACATGTCGCCAGAAGATAGACTTCGTCATTTTTATACTATAGGTCAGACCGGTACAGGTAAGTCTACACTTTTAAAAAATATGATTATACAAGATATCCAATCAGGAAACGGTGTTTGTATGATTGATCCGCACGGTATAGATATTTTGGATGTATTGGCCAATATTCCCGAAGAGCGACTTGGTGATGTAATTTATTTTGACCCAAGTTATGTGGAGCGACCTATGGGGCTCAATATGCTGGAATACGATCGCCGATATCCAGAGCAAAAAACTTTCGTAGTGAATGAGCTTTTTAGTATTTTCCAAAAGTTATACGGTGCTGTTCCCGAATCTATGGGACCTATGTTCGAGCAATATTTTAGAAATGCCACAATGCTCGTGATTGAAGACTCTGATTCTGGTAGTACTCTTTTGGATGTGTCGCGTGTACTTTCAAATAAAGATTTTCGAGAACTTAAACTTTCTAAATGTAATAATCCTGTAGTGGTGCAGTTTTGGCGAGAAGTCGCGGAAAAAGCCGGTGGTGAAGGAGCACTTGCAAATATCGTGCCTTATATCACAAGTAAGTTCGATGTTTTTCTCGCTAACGATATAATGCGACCGATTATTGCTCAGCAAAAGTCGGCTCTAAACTTCCGAGAAATAATGGATAATAGGAAAATTCTTCTTGTGAATTTGTCCAAGGGTCGTCTTGGAGATATTAATGCAAACCTTATTGGACTTATTTTGGTGGGAAAGATTTTGATGGCATCATTATCACGCGTGGATATGGTTGGTGGAAATATAGCGCCCTTCTATCTATATATAGATGAGTTCCAAAACGTGACGACAGATTCTATTGCTACGATTCTTTCTGAGGCTAGAAAATATAAATTGGGTTTGAATATTGCACACCAATTTATTGCTCAGTTGGAGGATAACATAAAAGATGCGGTGTTTGGAAACGTGGGTTCAATCGCTTCTTTCCGCGTTGGCGCAGAAGACGCGGAATATTTAGAAAAACAGTTTGACCCAGTTTTTACTGCTTCTGATCTTATGAATTTGGATAATAGAAATGCTTATGTAAAGCTTTTGGTGGATGGAAGGCCTTTGACGCCGTTTAATATAGAAACACTTGCCCCGCCAACCGGTAACCCACAAAATATTGAGCAAGTAAAACAGCTTTCATATATAAAATACGGCAACGATAGGGCTATCGTTGAAGCTGAGATAATGAAAAAATATCAAAAAGCTCCAGTTGCTTCACCTCCGATTCCTCCAGCCACCGTCTAGTTTTTAAATTTCTTAATGTATTGTGTCAAATGTTACTATATATCGTAACATTTTCGGTATGTTGGCAAAAGTAGATTTTGATTGTGTTATATTTATGAAAAGTACCACACGATTTACCATCGTGTGGTACTGGGACGCCAAGAGAAAAGGTCTCCTTGTCGTCCAATGTGTACTTCCTCACCCTTTTTTACGAGGACTTTTGGTTGAGGCGGAATTTGACGTGCACGATTTAACTTTCTCTTCATCGCGCCACGTCTTCCTAATTCGGCAGCGATCTGTTTGAAGAGGCTACCTTCTGTGTCCGGAAGAGATGGGATCCCTCTTTCCCGAAGAACAATACCAATCGCAGTTTTCATCCCATCTCGTCGATTCCTCCTCCAAATCTCGGAGGCTTTATCAGCGAGAGCACTGATGTCCCAACTCATAGCGAACCTCCTGTTTGGTCAAATCTTTGGTGTATTAGACGGCTTCTCCTCTTTTGTCGGCACAGCAGTCTCTGGATCTTGTTGCGTGGTTTTTTTCGATGTGGGTATGTCAACATCACCCATGATTGATTCTATCTGGTCGCTCAGATTATCCAACCACGCTTCTTCGCTGAAACCCTTTCCTGTGAGCCTTCCGCGTCGATGACTTCGAGACATGATTTAGTCCTCCATGCTTGGGGTTATCCTAATGAAAAAGAACGTAACTGACGCCTTATTCATATTATCATATTTGACACAATAAGTCAAATATGCCAAAAATCACATAGGGGAGTCCTTGGTGGTGTAAATAGGGGCGATATATCGCCCCTATTTAGTAGTTTTTAGTTCTTATTTAAACAATTCTTCAACGATTTTTTTTACATCACCACCGTCAGCCTTGCCTTTGAGCTCTTTCATTATAGCTGACATTAAAAGACCGACTTTAGATTTATCAGTTATGCCAAGCTCTGTTTTCTTTGTTTCAACAACTTTTTTTATTTCATCGACAGACATCATTTGTGGAAGATATGTTTGCAAAATGATAAGTTCACTTTCCTCGGATTTTACCAAATCCTCTCTTCCTCCTTTTTTAAATTGCTCTATGGAATCCTTGCGTTGTTTGACGGCTCGCCTGATGATATC
>JABMOB010000029.1 GCA_013204345.1 Parcubacteria group bacterium
CCGTTCAAACAAACAGAATTTGATCTTATGTACAATGAAGGAATTTCTCGAGAAGGCGAAATAATCGCTTTAGGAGAAAAAATGGGGATTATCAGCAAATCCGGCACATCATATAATTACGGGGAAGAAAAACTTGGCCGCGGATATGACAGTACGCGACAATTTTTGAAAGAAAATTCTAAAATTGCCGATAAAATTCTAAAAGAAATTAGAGCAAATTTGAGTAAGGTCGCATAACCTTTTGCTCAATCACCTACTTGGGAGCTTAACTCCCAAGTATTTGTGGGATAGACTTTTTACAAGCTTTGGGCTAGACTATTTTTGTTTTAAAAGTTAACGAAAAATATTTCTATGAGCACAATCAGTTACAGCGAGGTGACACAAGGAAAAAATATTATTATAGACGGTCAGCCATACGAGGTTTTGACTTCACACGTGGCCAGAACACAACAAAGAAAGCCCACAAACCAAGTAAAGGCAAGGAACCTCATTTCAGGGAAACTTTCGGATCTTACATTTCGCGCAGCTGATAAAGTAGAGGAAGCGGAAATTGACACCAAAGAAATCAAATTTTTATATACAAACAAAGGAGAATACTGGTTCTGTGAGTCAAACGACCCCGGGAAACGCTTCAAATTGGAAGAGTTGGTACTCGGGACACAAGTAAAATTTTTGAAAACAAACAGTGTTATTGAGGCTATTGTTTTTGATGAAAAAACAATCGGTATAAAAATGCCCATCAAAGTTGATCTAAAGGTTACTGAAGCGCACCCAGCCGTCAAAGGAGATACAGCAAAGGGCGGTAATAAACAGGTTGTATTGGAAACCGGCGCGACGATAAGCGTGCCAATGTTTGTTAAAGAAGGCGACATCCTTCGCATAAACACTGAAACTGGCGAATATACTGACCGATTAGGTAGTAATTTTTAAGGTAAACATACCAATATACTAATGTATGCGAATAATACGAATAACTACGAATGAGCACATTCTAACATTCGTTGCTATTCTTTAATTGGCACCCACCTGCGCGTACACGCGGGCAGGTATATTAGTATGTTTACCTAGATACAAAAGGTAGTAAACCCATAAATCTAGCCCGCTTAACAGCCAAAGATAATTTCCGCTGATTTTTTGAAGTAACTCCTGTTTTCTTTTTAGATATTATTCTAGCGTGAGGATTAAGAAACTTCTTTAAAATATCTACATCTTTGTAGTCTATGTGTTGTATATTATTTTGTGAGAAAAAGCATTGTTTTTTCATAATTTTTCTTAACGAGTGTAGCGAGTTTTAGAAAATAATGACCCTGTTAAATAACATTTGATGTTATATGGGACATAGTCCTCTGTTCTCTCTATACTCTGTGTGTTACATATTACTTATTATTAGTTTTTAATCAAATGTTAATTTTAAATTACTATTTAAAATTATTTAACGGGGTAAAGGTTTGGCGGTTGTATAATTTAATTGGCATAAAATTATACAAGCCAATTCGCTTTAGAACGGTATATCATCTGGATTAATTTCTTCTGAAGGATACTCTATCGCACCACCAGCATCTTTATCTTCTTTTGGGGCGGTATCTTTTGCGCCTTCTTCTTTGTTGAATGATTCCCCACCAGATGTCCTTGGACCAAACTGAATTCTGTCTGCCACAACCTCTGTTCTGTAATTCTTTTTACCATCCGGCCCTTCCCAACTTCTAGTCTGCATCCTACCCTCCACCAAAGCTGAAGCCCCTTTTTTGAGATATTGAGCGGCAGTCTCTGCTTGTCTACCAAAAACTACTATATTGTGATAATCCGCGCTTTCTTGTTTTGCACCATTTTTATCTTTCCAAACTCTGTTAGTAGCAAGAGAAAAAGTTGTGACATTTACACCAGATGGTAGAGCTTTGAGTTCTGGGTCTCTGGTTAGGTTACCTATAATGATAGCTTTGTTTAAATACATATTTTTTATATTACCAACGCCTCAATACTTTTATCTATTTCTTCCGCTGAAGCTGGAGTTTTGTTTGAAACAATCTCCGATTCCTCTTCAGAAATTTCAGAAACATCAACACCTCCCTCTTTTTTAACCCCAGATACTTTAGGGAAATAAAGCGTATTCTCTCTGGCTGTGTTAATAAGCAAAAATCGTAAAATGTTTGCGTGTGCCTCAAGATCTTTTTTTATACGAGCTAGGGTTGAGCCGTCTGTCTCAAATTTTACCCAACCAAAGTAAGCTTCTTGATATTTATATCTTTTGGTCTCGATAACTTTTGACATCTCATAAGCCAATACCCTTCTTTTCGGAAAATCTTCAGAGATAAATTCTCCCTCATTTTTTTCAATAATATCCCTAATAAAAGCGACTTCCTCACCTAGGTTTTCTTCAGCCAAAGTTGGTAAAAGCAAATAACCAACTTCATACACTTTTGAGGTATCTTTAGAATTTTCTGGTGTTTTTTCTACTTCTGTCATGTGGGGAAACATTATCACATAAGGTTTTATTGTGCAACTATAGCCAAATTGGCAAGATAAAGGCCTATTTTAGGCCAAAAACTCTAATTATGTTTGATACGATGGTTTTTTTAACCTTTTCAATATTCTCTCCTTTTATTTCCGCAATCTTTTTAACAACTTCACTGACATAAACAGGCTCATTCCGCTTACCTCTAAAAGGCACCGGCGACACATAAGGGCAGTCTGTTTCGGACAAAATCATATCTAAGGGAGTGTTTCTTATAACCTCGTCATAATCCTGTGTAAAAGTAATCACCCCCGTAAAAGACAGGGTGAATCCAAAATCCAAAAAAGACTTCGCTTCTTCCCAATTGCCGGCAAAAAAATGAACGTCCCCTTTTATTTTTGCGTGAGTTTTTAAAATCTGAAGAGCTTCAGCATAAGCACTAGGCTCGGAAGAATTTTGAGAGTTGCGAATATGGAGCATCAACGGCTTCCCTACTTCATTGGCAAGTTCTATATGTTCTACAAAAACCTTCTTTTGTTTTTCACGAGAACCTTCGTCTAGATGATAATAATCCAAACCACACTCACCCAAACCCACAACTTTCGGATCTTTCAAAAGTTGTCTGTAAAAATCTTTATCGAATGCCTCTCCACGAGAAGTAAACTCCGCACCACCTTCACCTAATTCGTCTTTATCATGATACGATTTATTTGTATGGACTGGATGAGTTCCTACTATGGCATAAACACCTTTCTCGTACGAATGAGCCAAATCTACAGCCTGTTTTGAAGTATCTTGTTGTGTACCAACATTTATAATCCAAGTGTTATTATCGAGCGCTCTCTTTATAGTTTCGTCACGATCTTTATCAAAAGCAGCGAAGTTTACATGCGCATGAGCATCTATGAAATCTGGCATAAAGATAGTAGAAAGTTAAAAGTTATAAAGTTAAATGTATGGTGCGACAACAAAAACTTAATCTTTGCGGGGAAAAAGGGATGAGGAAAACATTTTGTTTTCCTTTATTGCCTTAAGAATTTTATCAGCAGTCTCTGGTAAAATAAGGCCAACCATATGAGCAATTCTGGATAGACCAATAACAAGATTTTTTATTTCTTCTTGCCCACGTTTTTCATCCACCTTTACCAATTTGAATGGTTCTGTTTTTTGAATAGATTCATCCAATCGCGATATCTCACTCCAAATAAAATCTGCAGCTTTTTGAATATCAAAATTATCTAAATGTTTTGTGAATTCTTCTGGAAAAGAACTTGTTGGAATTGGAGTTGGTGTAGGAAGATAGGTTTCAGCCATTTTCATAATTCTACTAGCTAAATTACCTAAACCGTTTGAAAGGTTTGCATTATATGCTTCTTTGAATTTTTCTTTGGTCATATCACCATCGTCAAAAGGAGATATCTCTCTGGTAAAATAATAACGCACAGCATCAGCTCCGTATTCGTCAATCAAATCTATTGGATTAATTACATTACCGATAGATTTGGACATTTTGTGTCCTCCTGAAGTAATGAAGCCATGGATCAAAAGATTTTTGGGTAAGGAAATCTTAGCCGACAAGAGCATTGCGGGCCAAATAGCAGCATGGAAACGTAAAATATCCTTGCCCAGAACGTGCAGATCCGCTGGCCAAAATTTCTCAAACAGAGCGTCTTCGCCCTCGCCAAATCCCAAAGCCGAAATATAGTTTACCAAAGCATCACACCAAACATAAATCACCTGCTCAGAGTCGCCAGGTACTGGAATACCATGTGGAACATTTTTTATAGGGCGAGAAAAACTAACATCATCAAGACCGCGTCCCAGCAAGGCCAGAACTTCATTCCTACGACTGTCCGGAATGATATTTAGTTCTCCTTTTTCTATTTTTTCTTTTATGACCGAGGTGTATTTCGACAGTTTAAAAAAGTAGTTTTTTTCTTCGATTTTCTCCGGAACAGAAAGATGTATTGAACATTTCCCATCAATCAAATCTTTTTCCGTGTAAAAAGATTCACAACCACTACAATAAAGACCAGAGTATGTGCCCGGATATATATCCCCAGCTTCTGTAAGTTTTTTCCACAAAGCAATGGCTCCCGGCCAGTGCCGTTCTTTATCACTTGTTCTGATAAATTGGCTATAGGAAATATTGAGTCTGGAAAAAAGATTTTCAAAACCTTTAGAAATTTCATCCAAAAAAACTCCAACATCTTTGTTTTGTTCGAAAGCAGCTTTCACGACCTTACCTGTGTTTTCATCGGCACCGGTCAAAAAATAAACTTCTTCACCAATAACCTTATGGTATCTAGCCAAAATATCACAGACTGTCATGGTATAAGCATGACCAAGATGCAAATTTGCATTTGGATAAAAAATTGGAGAGGTTATATAAAAATTTTTAGAAGACTTTACGTCTTTTTTTCTCTTTAGACCAAACATATATTTGAAAATTGATTAAGCGCGAGATGAAGCTTCTTCTTCTAGAACCTTGTCCCGCTGGACGTCATTGAAAAATTCCATAAGCACAGCGGCGACCGGCACAGAAAGCAATAGCCCCATAAAACCAGCGAGCTGGACTCCAGCGACAAGAGCAACGATAGATATTATAGGAGAAACACCAACCACCTTTTTTACCACAAGTGGATATATGAGTTGATTTTCAAATTGCTGAATGATTACATAAAAACCAACTATCAAAAGTGCGGTAGTTATCCCCTCATTCAAAAAAGCAAGAGCGACAGCTGGTACGGCGGCAAGGACTGGACCAAAAAGTGGGATGAGTTCAAAAACTCCAGCAAGAACTGCGAGAAGCAAAGCATGTTTTATACCAAAAAGAGCGAGGCCTAGATAAACCAACACTGCGATAATAACAGCAAGAAGGAGTTGCCCTTGCATCCAAAGACCTATCTTCCTCTGAGAACGTTCCCATAAACTAGCTACATACTTTCGGTGTTTAAGAGGGCTAACTGTTTTTAGAAATACACCGATACCGTCCTCTTGTACTGAAAGATAAAATGAAATAACAATGATTAGGATGAATGACAAAAATCCTCCAAAAACAAAGCTGATTGAGCTCCACAAACCTTCTGACAAACCAGAGACAACGCTATTTATATGACTTACGATCTCTTTGAGGGAGAAACTACTACCTAGATTTGAAAGGAACGGTTGGGCAGATGAATTAGAAGAGTCTACAGAGCCTAAATATGCTGGAAGGCTGTTTAGAAACACTGATGTGTCTGACAGAAGCGGAACAACAAGAAAATAGAAGGTTCCCGCTACAAAAAAAGCTAGCATTAGATAAATAAATAGGACTGACGGCAAACGTGGTATTTTGTGATTTATAAACCATCTTGTAATCGGTTCGATCGCAGTAGCCACTACAATAGATCCCAATAGCGCCAAAAGGAGATCTTTTAAGAAAAAGGCTACGAAAAACAATAGGACAATCAGAACTGATTTTACTATCACGCTAGTGCTTATATTTATGTTTGTATGATGATGGTTATTATCCATTTTAATAGCTTAACGATACCACAACATAGTTATTTTTGAAAGTTTGACCCACTAAACCCCCAAAATCTGTTCGAACTCCCTACTCTCCTTGAATCGCCCGATCAAAGCTAAGTTTAGTTTTTTGTTTTGAAAAATATCTTTAGCCACTTTTTGAATATCTCTTGCTGTTACCTTTCTCAATTCTTTTGCCATCTCTTCCGGTGTTTTTATTTTCTGACGCAGTATTTCTTGAGCACCATAGAATTGAGCAATGTCATCAGAAGGTTCCAGAGTCAAAAACATATTACCAATAGAATACTCTTTCGCCTTTTTTAATTCTTCCTCGGAAACAATCTCATTTTTAAGCTTTTTCAATTCATCAAGAATTGCCAAAATGACTTCTTTAACCCGAGTATTATCTACCCCGCTAGCAACACCAAACATACCATGATCAGTATATTGATCTCCAAAAGCTCTAACATAATAACAAACGCCCATTTGATTGCGAAGTTTATCAAAAAGACGAGAACTCATACCACCACCCAAAATCGTGGCGAGTAAATCTAAAGCGGGCGTTCTTTTGTCAAAAATATCGTAAGCACGAAAACCTAAAACCATATGTGTTTGATCGGTTTCCTTGAACTTTACCAAAACTTTTGGCTTATTTTGTTTCTCAATAACTTTTTCCTTAGGATACTTGCGACCTGTCGAGATATTCTTGAAAGCTTCAGAAATTTCTTTCAATACTTTTTTCTCATTAAAATTCCCAGACACTACTACCGTCGTAGCTTTTGCCACATAATGCTTTTTTCGGTAATTTATAAAATCTTCTCGTTTTATTGCTTTAATATTCTTGTTGGGACCAAGAATACTCCATCCTGCTGGCTGATCACCGTAGACCAATTGCATAATCAAATCACGAATATGACGTTGGGGCATATCCTCATACATATTTATTTCTTCCACTATAACTCCCTTTTCTTTCTCTATCTCCTTCGCTTCAAAAAGCGGATTGAGATACATATCCGAAAGAACATCTATAATTTTTGAAACATGCTTGGGGTGAACTTTTGCATAATAGCCAGTAAATTCTTGCGAGGTAAAAGCGTTGTGTTGTGAGCCAAGAGAGTCGAATTCCCTACTGATATCACTCGCGACAGGCCTACGAGCAGTCCCCTTAAAAACCATATGCTCCAAAAAATGAGATAAACCATTTATTTCTTTTGTCTCATATTTTGAGCCAGCTTCTACTAGTACAAAAACCGACACAGCAGGATTGTCTTTCATTGGGATAGTTATAACCCTCATTCCATTTTTCAAAACTTTTTTCTTGAATTTCATAACGGCAGTTTAGCATAAAATGACGAAGAAAAAAGCCTACCACTTAGGAGGGTCCTCAGTAGATACCTAAGACCACCCTAGGTAAAATCTTAATTGAGTTTTAAAGATTCTAGAAGTTTTGAAATCTCTACCCTCTCTTGCTTGCCAGTATCCCTGTCGCGTAAAGTCACCGTACCATCTTCTAATGTATCGAAATCAATTGTTACGCAATATGGTGTACCGATTTCATCTTGTCTACGATAACGTTTACCAATATTGCCGTTGTCATCAAACACAACTGCGCCCAGTTCTTTTTTGAGAGTAACAAAAACTTCGCGGGCTTTTTCTACAAGCTGAGGTTTATTTTTCAAAAGCGGAAATACGGCAACTTTTATTGGCGCCATATTTGGTGAAAAACGCAAAACGATCCTTTTTTCTCCGTTCATCTCATCTTCAGTATAAGCGTCGGCGAGAAGCATTAATATCATACGGTCAACACCCACTGAAGTTTCAATAACATGCGGAATATATCTTTCTTTTGTCTCTTCATCAAAAAAAGACAAATCAACACCTGAAAATTTCTGATGCTGGCTTAAATCGTAGTCGCCACGATAATGAACACCCTCCAATTCGTTCCAGCCGAATGGATATTCATATTGTATATCCCACGCATCTTTTGCGTAGAAAACTAAATTTTCGTGCTGTTTCCAACGCAATTTATTTTTATCAACCCCAAGCCGGTCATAAAACGCCATCCTTTCTTTTTTCCATTCCTCGTAAGCGACAGGTGCATCTTTTGGTGAAACAAAGTACTGCATCTCCATCTGTTCAAACTCACGCTTGCGAAACAAAAACTGACGCGGACTTATTTCATTACGAAACGCTTTGCCGACTTGAGCCACGCCGAACGGAATGGAATAAAATCCGGAATCCAAAATATTTTTATAATTTATAAATATACCCTGAGCCGTTTCTCCACGTAGATATACTTGCTCATCCCCCTCCTCAAACATACCGAGCGTAGAAGTTGCCAAGAGACTTTTTGCGGTTACTTTTCCAAAATCTTTCTTGCCACAAACTGGGCAGTGTAGTTTGGTACGATTGTCGTCAAATATTTTATTGATTTGCAATTCGGACATTTTTTCATCAGCGACAACACCTATAATTTCCAGAAGATGATCGGCTCGTAGTTTTGTGTGACAATTATTACAGATAACAAGTGGATCAGAAAAACCACTTACATGACCACTTGCTTCCCACACTTTTCCGGCCGTAAAAATACTGGAGTCAATCATAGCAATATTTTCATGGTCCATGTTCATAGACTTAGTCCACTCACCAACGACATTGCGATGCAAATTTACCCCAAGAGGGCCCCAGTCATATGTACCAGCAAAACCTCCATAAATCTCAGACCCTTGAAAAACAAAACCGCGCCTTTTGCAAAGCGAAACGATTTTCTCCATTTTATCTGACAGTGTTTTTTCTTTTGCCATATAATTTATTTTTACTACTTTACAACTTTTTCGTCACCAAATTTATAACTAGGATCAGTAGTGATTCTAGTATTAAGAGTTGGTTTATCTAACTTTAGCACACTTCCTGTAAACCGATCTTGGCCCACAAGACTGATGTTATCAAGCAATGTAGGAGTACTACCTACCTGACTTAAGCTTGGTAAAAAAGAGACCTTAAAGTTAACTTCATTTGGAGAAGAACCAAACCCTGTACCAGCTTTTATTTCTCCGGCGGACCATGTCACGGTATTATTTGCAGGGTTAAATATTACTTTCTGACCAGTAGGACTGACTGCGTCGTCTACTAATTTTACATAGGAAGGCAGAGTTCCAACTACTTCAACATTAGATACATCATTGAAAGAGTTTGTGATAGCCCATTTTACTGTATAAGTAGTCTCCTTATCAGCAGCAGGAGGCATAGAACCAGTGTTTGTAAAAGGGCCCACTGAATGGACTATTTGAGAATTTAGACGAATGTCAGACGCAATTTTGATTTGGCGAGAAAGAGTAGCCAGAACTTCATCTGGCAGATTAACATCCGAAAACTTTTTACCGATAACTTCAATATCGATATTGATACTACCGTTTCGAAGAGACGACATAAGACTTGATGAATTTTTGAACGAACCAAAATTAAATTTTAGTGAATTTGTTCCACCTGGACTGATCCTCCCCAATCCTGTTGTATTATTTTTATCCCAAGAAATAATATTATTCAAAGAACGGAAAAAGCCTCCACCTATGGGAAAAACTAATGATCGGTCGAGTGCATTACCTGTCAACTTTGCTTCTACACGCACATTATTTACATCAACAGATATATTGTTTGCTAGATTAATATTTCCTTGTATTACTTCACCAATATTTGAAATGTAATCACCGTTTGTGTTGCCATTTAGATCTAAAACTAAACCGATAAATGGTTTTTTTATAGAAACTGATTCGGCTACTGTTATGAAATCTATGCCAATAAGTTTTTCATCCTGACTGCTCGCGGTACCGATATGAAACCTAAAAGTTTTTTCTTCTTCATTTTGTCCTTGTATTTTTCCTCTAATTGTTATTACTCTTTTTTCTTTTGGTTTCAAATCACCAACTTTCCATACATTGTTATCAAAAAGAACTAATGGTGTAGCACTTTGGAAAACAAAACCGAAAGGATAATCTACCCTTACCAAAAGATTCTCTAAAATATTATTTGAGTTTGATGTAATTGTGGCAGAAAACACAATATCCTGGTTAGCGTTTATTTCTTTTGGATAGTCTACTACCAAAACGATGGGAGAGGAGTTTATAGAAATTTGATATAACTTATCTTTAGAAAAAACAGCGTTTGACCCTTTGGCCATATATTCCATTGTAATTTTTATATCTTTAATACTATCCTTCTCACCAAACAAAACAGCGCTGACTGTTTTACCAACACTCTTTCCAGCTAAAATTGTTCCGAGGTTTTGTTTATCCCTCAAAAGCTCTTCACCAATATTTTTCGGTGTTCTTGTGCCGGGGGGATACTCTATTAGTATGTCTGCATCTGTAAGATCAACACTATTATTGTTTTGAATTACAATATCTAAAACAAGCTCTTCACCAGCAGCTACTGAAATAAGACCGTTTACCGAAATATCAATGTTGTTTGAAGAAATACTATTGAAACCGGCAAAAAATAGATAGGTAGCGACAAGCACCGCGACAAAAAAGAAAACTACAGAACTAGTTAGTAATTTATGAAAAAAAGTATTTTGCGACTTTTCTTCACCTCCCGACTCAAGGTTGGTCTGAAACTCCTGATCTACACCAGACCAGTTTGTATTTACATCATACTCCGTCTCTGTAATTTTTGACCGTTTCCTATCTATTACAGATGGTTTCTCACGTGAATATAAATCTTCCTGAAGCTCGTCTATTGGACTTTTTTCATCATTATTATTCTGCATATGGTTTTAAATTATAACACAAGATGCCTATTTAAGAATTACTTTCGACTTTATGGACATTATAGACTTTACGGACTATTTAAAGATGACTTTCTTTGATAGCGTTATTTATTTCTCGAAGTGCCTCTTCCTTATGCTTATCCATACTATAGAGCAACTCAGCGTTCCAGCTGGAATTTTCTGTAAATTCTTTTAGATTTAAAAAATCCCCATGATAGCCAAGAGAATATAAAATCCTCAAAAGCACAATGCATTCAAAATTTTTTACATGTTTATTTTCTATTTTTGATTCTTGTAGAAATTGAAAAGCCGAGGAAAGGATTATAAAAAGTTCTTCGTTTTTTTCTTCTCCCGCGACAAGCTTTTTCACTAAAGACAAAATATTTGCACAGACTAAAAATTTCTCTTTGTCTGAACGAAGGGACTCGTATAAGTTATTTGTGGGTAAAACATTTGTTACTCTCCAAATATTCTTTCCTCGGACAAGAGAAAACCGTGAATAAGAAAAGTCTTGTAAACCGTAGCGTAACTTGGATGACACAGAGCGCACAGCTTGAGCATTTGCGCCAACAAGTCCAAGATTTTTGGTAAAAATATAGATATATTTATTAGCTTCACCTGTGGGTATACTGCCCAAAATAAAGCCGTCGGTTGTATAAATATGATGAGCCATGAATTAGTAGTCTAAAGTCGAATGTCAAAAGTTAAAAGCTTAATTAAAAAACTAATTACGAGAAATTTTAATTGAAAACTTCTCATTATTGACTTCTATCTCTTCACCGCCAAGAACCTCTTTATATTCAATTTTTTTGACTTGAGTTGTTTTCATAATTTCTTTTTTGTTTTCCTCCAAGAACTTTTTACCTTTTTCGCTAACAGAAACTACTAGAGAAATATCGTCTTTAGGATTTAATTTTTCTTTTTTCCTCAACTCTTGAATAGACCTAATAAAATCACGGATACCTCCCTCTATCTTCAGTTCAGTGTTGATTTTTGTATCCAAAACAACCTCCTCTGCAAGTTTAATGTCGAAAAGAACTTCCTTTACATTAACCTCATCTAAAATAAGGCCGATTAAATCTTTTTTGCCTTTGATAATATCACCCTTAACTGTAAGTTTTTGAAGAGGTTGTCTGACTTTTATTTCCGCCTTGGCACGAGCTTCTAAACCAAGACTTACAATCCTTCTCACCTCTTTCATATCAGTCCCCCCAAGTACGTCCTTGATTGACTGTGCGTCAACTTCCGGCCAATCTTCCAAATGAACACTCTCTTTACCATTGATATCTTTCACTTTCTGGTATATTTCTTCAGCCATAAACGGCATAAACGGCGCGATAAGCCGAGAAAGTTCTCGCAGGACAAACCGAGTGGTCTGCAGAGCATTTCTCTTATCTTTCTCATCATCACCTTTAAAACGATCACGTGAACGACGAATATACCAAACGGACAAATCGTCAATAAAATCACCAATTGGCCTAGTAGCTCTGTCTATTTCATATTTTTCAAGTGATGATGTAATCTCATAGTTCAACTGATGAAGTCGTGTCAGAATCCAACGATCCAAGATATTTTCACTTGCATTTTTATCTTGAATAATTTCTTTGTTATCACCATACATCTCATAAAAAGAAACAATATTTTGCAGACGCGAAATATTTTTCTTGTAAACTTCCTCCACTCCTTTTTCCGAGAAAAATAGATCCTCTGACTTCAAAAGTGACGATGAAAACAGATAATAACGCAAAGCGTCTACCCCATATTTATCGAACAAAATCCAAGGATCCGGAAAATTACCTTTTGATTTCGACATTTTTTGACCATCTTCCGCCAAAACCGTACCAGTCGTTACAACATTTTCGAAAGGAATTTTGTCGAAAAGCAACGTAGAAATAACATGCGTATAATAGAACCACGTCCTTGTCTGGGCTATATATTCCACTACAAATTGTGCAGGGAAATTATTTTTAAACCATTCTTCATTTTTAAAAGGGTAATGTTTTTGAGCAAAAGGCATTGAACCAGACTCAAACCAGCAATCAACTACTTCCGGTATGCGTTTCATCTCACCATTACAACAAGAACACTTCCACTTTATCTCATCTATATATGGACGGTGAAAATCAAGTTTGTAGTTTTTATTGTGCGGAAATTGAGCAAAAGCAAGTTCTCTGATTTCACCCTTTGTGAAATAACCTATATTTTTTTCTCCCGAGTTTATAATTTCTTTCTCTGACAAACCTTTGGAACCAGCAACAAGAAAGGCAAGTTCTGTATCATGTCCGACAATTAAAATATTTTTACCGGAAACTTTAGAATCTGTTTCAAATAAAAATTCCGTTCCCCTGTTTTTCAACTCAGCAAGTGTCTCTCCTCCATCTGGTTTCTTCTCAAAACGATCAGAGAAAGAATACTTCTTAAAATACTCACTCCATGTTTTTCCTTGAAAAGAGCCTATATTAAACTCTCTAAGCCTCTCATCTGTAGCAACACTCTCCTTTGACAAACCTAGTTTTTCCCGAACAATTTCCGCTGTCTCTTTTGTGCGAACAAAATCTGACGATATTATGATATCTATATTCTTATCTTTGAGCATTTCTACAGAAGAAACGACTTGTTCTCTACCTCTTTCGGTCAATCTATAGAGATCATTTACATGACAACTAACCTTGTCTATCAGATTTTGCTCTGCTTCACCGTGACGCATCACAAAATAATGATTACCACGAGAAGTTTTCTTTTTTATATCCTCCAAACCACCGACAACTTCAACTTCCCCACATTTTTCACACTTCCAAATCGGTAGAGGTGAAGCCCAATAACGATTTCTAGAAATATTCCAATCGGGAGCCCCCTCCATACTCTTCTTAAAACGCCCTTCTTTCAAATGTTCTGGTATCCAATTTATTTTTTTGTTTAGATCAAGTAAGCGACTTTTAATATCTTGTATTTTTATAAACCAAGCTGGAATGGCATAGTAATAAAGCGGGGTTTCGCATCTAAAACAGTGCGGATATGAGTGAACAATTTTTTCTTTCTTAAACAGAAGATCTTTGTGTGCTAAATTTTTGATTATCAAGACATCGCCAGATTGATGATCCTCTTTCGGTTTGACCAACGCACCAG
The DNA here is from genome assembly GCA_013204345.1 of Parcubacteria group bacterium. Classification (GTDB taxonomy): domain Bacteria; phylum Patescibacteriota; class Minisyncoccia; order Phycocordibacterales; family JABMOB01; genus JABMOB01. Next base: position 13,851 of record JABMOB010000029.1, read on the forward strand.
CAAAATCAACTACATCTCCTTTAAATTTTCCATCCAAACCAACATGATGAATAAACGGAATATTTTTTTCCTTGGCAAGAATCATGTCGTCCTCACCATACCCAGGTGCCACATGAACAATACCAGTACCGTCAGCAGTAGTTACAAAACCAGCACTATAAACTTTCCAGGCGTTTTCTTTATTTGGAAAATCTTTTGTGACGAAATAATCAAAAATGGGTTTGTAAGATTTACCTACCAATTTTTCCCCTTTTATTTTTTTGATTATTTTATAATCTTCGGAAATTACCGATAATCGTGACTCAGCAAGAATAAATTTTTCGTCACCAATAGCAATCTCCACATATTCAATATCCGGATTAACCGCCAAAGCAAAATTTCCCGGCAATGTCCATGGTGTTGTCGTCCACGCCAAAAAATAAGTTTTCGCCTGTCCCGCGGAGTCTCGGTGAAGTGGGGGTTCATCTACTATTTCAAACTTCACATAAACAGAAATATCCGTAATATCTTTATAACTGTTATCCATCGCAATTTCAGAGTTTGCAATCGGCGTCTCGCACCTTGGACAATACGGCAAAACTTTCGTGCCCTCATAAATCAATCCTTTGTTATAAATTTCTTTGAGTGCCCACCATACAGACTCTATGAAGGAGTTGTCCATCGTCTTGTATGAGCCTTCAAAATCAACCCAACGTGCAATTCGCTCTACAGTTTTTTCCCAATCGTGAACATAATCCAAAACTTTGCTCCGCGCATGTTCGTTGAATTTTTCAACTCCTAATTTTTCAATTTCTTTCCGACCAGAAATTTTTAAATCTTTTTCAACAATATTTTCGATCGGCAAACCATGGCAATCCCAACCCCAACGACGGGCAACATGGAAACCGCGCATCGTTTTGTATCGAGGAATAAGATCTTTGATCACGCTTGCTAAAATATGACCGTAGTGAGGCAAACCAGTGGCAAAAGGAGGACCATCGTAAAACACATATTCACCTTCTGGTGATTTCTTTTGTAAAGATTTATGAAAAATCTTACTCTTGTTCCAAAACTCAAGAATTTTCTCCTCTTTTTCGGCTATTGGACTTTTATTATTTTCAGGTTTTTTCTCGGCCATATATAAGAGATATAGCCAAAATCATAGCATACTGACTGCTATTCCCCAAAAGGACGCAGACAAAAATTACTATTTGTATATCTTTTATACTAAGACTTTTTTACAGGTTTATATTGCTTTCCAATACTAAAAGCTTTGTCTGATATGACCAAAATCCATTGTTTATGAAGACGCCTACCAACAAGACCGTACCAACGCTCGATAAAATCTTTTATTTTAAGACGGAAACTTGGACCATTCCAAGGATCATTTAAAATAATTTCATCATTTTTAAAACCAGTGACAATGGCGTAATGATCATCTTCATCTGAAGGCTCCCTATAATGGACGATTATTGGCATACCCAAACCAATAAAGTGCCTGATTTCGTTTATAGAAGAGTTGTTATTTGCGTAACAGTAAAAACCTTCCTTTATGGCGGCGTTTATTAAACCTCTGTGACCTGTACCATCTGTTGTTGTTTTAGCCTTTTTTGTCAGAAATTTTTCACTCTTCAGATGGCCGAAAAATGACATGGCCATTTGCAAAACAGCTGGACCACAGGTGTAATTAGTATCTTGTTCGTAAAAAGGGACCTTTAATTTCATATGCTTACTATTCAATATTACATCTTCTCAGGCACTTTTATACCCAAAAGATATAACCCATTGCCCATTACCATAACAAACGCTTTCGTTAAAGCAATTCTGTAAGGAGAATCTACGTTTTCTTTATCAATAATTTTCGTTTTGGCATAAAAACTATTGAAAGTCCCCGCTAATTCGGTAAGGTACGTCACAATACCACTCGGTAAATATTCTTTGCCAGCCATATCCACAACCTCTGGAAATCTATATAGGATTTTTTCTAAATCCGACACGATTCCATTATTCTTTTTAACAGAAGCTTTCATTTTGTCTGTTTTGGCTTTTTGCAAAACAGAACTTGCCCTAGTATAAGCATACTGAAGATACGGCCCAGAATCTCCTTCAAATGAAATGGATTTCTCTGGGTCAAAAATAATATCTTTGCCCACAGATTGCCGTAAAATGGAATATTTTATAGATGCCACGCCGACATCCTCTGCGATTTTTCCTTTTTCATTATCATTAAAATTTCTGCCCTTCATTTTTAGGAAAACCTCTTCCTCCATTTCGTATATAAGTGATTCTCCAGTAATCACATTTCCATCCCTAGAAGACATCTTGCCGGAAGTTAACTTCAGCATTCCGTGCGACAAATGCTTTGTTTTTTGGGCAATTTCCGGATAAGTTAGTTCCAAAGCTTTTAATACAACCTTGAAATAATCATTTTGTTCGTTGGCGGTTATAATAATCGCGTTATCAAAGTGAAACTTCTTGTATTTTCTTATTGCATGAGCAATATCTTTTGCCTCGTAAGTGGGAATACCTTGTGAATTTACAAAAACTCTAGTATGCAGTTTTGGATCGTATTTTTCTCCTTTAAAAACAATGGCGCCATCGCTTTCTTCAAAAACCCCTTTCGTGAGAAATTTTTTAACAATAACAAGCGCATCTTTTTCTACCTCACTTTCAAAAAAGTAATAATCAAATTTTGTACCAAGCTTTTTATAGAGTTCTTCAAAATGAGCTAGGCTTATATTTCTCGCCCACATATACAATCTTTCTAATTCCTCATCCTTACCTTCAAAAAGTTTTTTGTTTATCTCTTTTATTTCTGCCTGAGCATCTTTATTATCTTCGTATGCGCTGGCGCCATAAGCATAAGCCCTGCCTAGAAATTGAATCTGTTCACTTAAGCCAGATGCCGGCATTTCGCTTTTAAGTTTCGTAATCCCCCACAAAGCTTTTGCTATATGAAGTCCAACATCTCCCTGATATGTATTTCTCTTTAATTTTGCACCATTCCATTCCAAAACCCTTGAAAGCGATTCCCCGATAACGTTACCCATAAGATGCCCTATGTGAAGTGGTTTTAAAACATTAGTATTTGTGTATTCAATAATAGTCTTTTCACCTTTTAGATTTTTGTTTTTACCATAATCATCTTCTTTTTTTAATATTTCAGCTATATTGTCAACAAAAAACTTTTTGGAAAGATAGAAATTTATAAATCCAGGCCCGGCAACTTCAATTTTTTCCACTTCCAGTGGAATTTTTTCTATATTTGCTACAATTTTGTCTGCCAACTCTCGTGGCGCAATTTTTTGTTCCTTAGATAATCCCAAAGCCACATTGCAAGAATAATCCCCATGAGAAAGTTCTGTTGGGTGCTCAAAAACGATCTTTTCTGGAGAAATAGATAAATCCAGACTCTTCAAAGAGTCGTTTATTAGAGAAAATAGTGTTTGTTTGATGTCCATATGGTTGCGGTCAGTATATCAAAATTACAAAAAACCGCCCAGTAACAAATTTACATGTAGTTTTACAACTTTATAACTTTCTACTTTATAACATTAAACTACTTCCCCGTGCTCCCAAACTGGCCTGTGCCACGAGCACTATCCGACAATTCTTCTACCTCCTCGATTTGAGCAATTTCAACTGGAAAAATCACGAGTTGCGCCACCTTATCACCTTTTTCAAATGTGTATGGTTTATCGCTTAAGTTTACCAAATGCACATTGTATTCACCCCTAAAACCAGCATCAAAAACTCCTCCCATAGTATGTAACCCCGCTTTTGAAATACTACCCTTGTCTTTAATGATTCCCGCATAACCATTTGGAAACTCTAAAGCAAAACCATTATAGAAACGATGATTTTCCCCAGGATTTATCGTCACTTGTTCAAGAGAATACAAATCAAGACCAACGTCACCAGGGTGCGCATACCCCGGCATTTTCACATCCTTATTTAGTCTTTTTATTTTAAGAATAATCTTCATGTTATTGATTAACGACACCAACGGTATGATCGTTATATTGTACTCTACGCAATATCCACAAACCAATAACCATAAGAAGTGCCATAACAAGCATAGCGTAGCGGTAACTCAAAGCGCCAGAATTTTTTGTGAGTAAAAGAGTCAAGCTCCACGCAATAGGTCCTATAAATGTTGCAAATCTCTCAGCTAAAATATAGAAACTAAAAACCGTATTGATATTTTCTGGCGGAGCAAGATCTGCCACAAGAGCTCGCGACACAGTCCACACGGCGCCATGCCAAAGTCCTCCAATAATAAAAATTACCATAGCAAAATTGAAAGATGGAGCAAATGCAATAGCGGGTAAAATGATGACCCATCCACAAAGAATCCAAACGAGGGTTCGTTTATGACCAAATTTATCCGATATCCAACCAGAAATAAATGATCCTATAACAGAAGTGCTCAAGATGGCCATAATCATATAAGATTTTACAGTATCATTTACACCAAAAACTTTTTCCAAGAAAATGGGGAAGTTATTTGAAAATGTCAAAAGACTATCGCTGAAAAAGAAATACGACCAAATAAAAGTACCTACCCCAACTATTGAAAATACGGTTTTGGTTGTTATCCAAAGCTGTCTATACTCTTTTCGAAACGAAATATCAACAGACTGACGTATTGATTTTTCCTTAAACCAAATAAGCATCGGTAAAGCAAGAACGCCAAAAATAATCGTTGCTGGCAAAATAGTCTGCGCACGACCAGGTTCACCAAAAAGATAAAAAGTTCCGTTAGTAAAAGGTAGTATAAAAAGGAGGCCGAGAACTTGGCCGAGGACATTTACCCCCTGGCCAATACCTGAGATCCTACCACGGACATTTTCGGGTCCAAGTTCGGCGATAAGAGGAGTGTAGTATAGGAAAGAAAATGAGTAAAAGAAAAAAGCAATAGTAAACAAACTAATTGCAAAAAACACGTGAGATGAGAAAAGAGTCATAACAACACCAGTCAAACCAAAAAATATGAAGGATAAAATTGTTGTGATTCGCAAACCTCGCATACGATTTTTGACTTTATCGGATATTTGTCCAAAAACTGGTCCGACAAAAAGATACAGAAGTGAAGTAATAACCAAAGAAAGATTGAACCAAATATCATCCATCCCCCTATCCACGACTAACCACTGAGAAAAATAAAGAATTGCCGTAATCATAATTACGGAATTCGCAAAATCATAAAGAGACCAAAGAAAAATATTTTTCTTATTTATCATCTATTTTCTAAGTATCTTATCAATCCTATTGGCGAGTTTTATCATATCCTTCTCTTTCTTGCCCCTAGTAGTTTCTGCGGCGGTTCCAAGCCTAATACCAGACGGATCCATCGGCGAGCGAGTTTCGTTTGGAATAGTGTTTTTATTTACTATAATATCTGCTTTCTCAAGCCTATCACTAGCCTCCTTACCAGATATACCTTTTCCATCCATCCATGTATCCATCAATATAAGATGTGTATTTGTACCACCGGAAATTATTTTCCAACCGAGTTTTTTTAGTTCTTTAGCTAAGGCATCGGCATTTTTCACCACCTGCTTGGCATATTTTTTGAAAGCCGGCGATGATGCTTCTTTCAATGCCACAGCCGCAGCTGCAATTTGGTTCATATGGGGACCACCTTGAAGTCCTGGGAATACCGCTTTGTCTATTAGTTTACCCAAATCTCTCTCATCTTTTTTAGAAAAAATCATCGCTGAACGTGGACCACGAAGTGTTTTGTGCACAGTGGTTGTTACAATGTCAGCATATTCAAATGGTGATGGATAAGCCCTGCCGGCGACCAGACCAGCAAAGTGAGACATATCCACCATTAGGTATGCTTTGACAGCGTCAGCAATTTCTCGAAACTTTTTGAAATCAACAATACGGGGATAAGCTGTAAATCCTGCAACAATAATGTTCGGTTTTTCTGTGACAGCTTTCTTTTTTATTTCATCGAAATCCAACACCTCTGTTTCTTTATTCAAACCAAAAGGCACTTGTGTCCAAAACTTTCCGGTGGCAGAAACTTTGTGGCCGTGAGTAAGGTGACCGCCAGAAGAAAGCGACATACCCATCACTTTTCCACCTTGTGGCACCAGCGCAAGATAGACGGCCAAGTTTGCTGGCGAACCAGACAGTGGCTGGACATTTACATTCCACTTGTCAGTTTTGAGACCGAAAAGTTTCAAAGCTCTTTCTTTGCAAAGATTTTCTACCTTATCTACAACACTATTTCCACCATAGTATCTAGCTCCTGGATATCCTTCGGCATATTTATTTGTTAGCTCGGAACCAAGAGCTTTCAGCACATCAGCAGAAACAATATTTTCCGAAGCAATAAGATTTACAACTTTTTTCTGGCGAGCTTTTTCTTCTTTCAAGAGTTTCTCAATTTGTTTATCTTTCATAGTGTTTTTTTGGATTAATTATAGATTTTTAGTATATCACGACGGAACAGACGAAGTAATATTGACACACAGACCAAAAACAGACTGAAATTTAGAACGCCTTTTGTCCGACTTTCTTTAAGAATACAAAGTTTGTATAATTGGTAAACTATAAATCTAACCAAAAAAATATTATGTTTACAGACACAGTAAAAATGAAATCGGTTTCAGAAAGAACACCAGACAGCCAATATCAAAAACTACTTAGAGAGATATTAGAAAAGGGAGTTCGTGTTATAAGTCAGCAAGGGGTAGACGCCCTAACTTTGATTGGCCCAACACCTCTTCATTTCAGATTGGATAACGGTGTACCACTTATCAATGAGCGTAATATGAACCCTAAAATTTCGGAAAATTTACCTGTCACAATCTGGCAACAAGCTATCGGAGAAATCTTGGCATTTGTAAACGGCGCACGAACCCAAGCCGATCTGGAAAAATTTGGCTGTCATTGGTGGAAATATTGGGTTACAAAAGAAAAATGTACAAAACGAGGATTGGAAGAGGGTGACTTAGGCCTTGGATCATACGGTGCAGCATTTCACGACTTCCCGACTGCCGATGGTGGAGTTTTCAACCAGTTCAAACATATAGTGGAGCAGATAAAAGAAGAACCACAGCTTCGTACACATTTTGTAACACCGTGGATTCCGCAATATATAGGCAGAGGAAAAGGTAAGCAACAAAAAGTAGTCGTTGCTCCTTGTCATGGCTGGGTACACGTCAGAATAATTGACGGCAAACTCACCCTACATATGATACAGCGTTCATGTGACGTTCCGGTTGGCCTTCCTCAAAATCTAATCCAGTATGCAGCTTTGGCAATGGCTCTGGCTCACGCAACAGACACAATCCCCTACGAATATGTACATAGTTTTTCAGATGCACATATTTATGTTGACCAAGTTCCTGCTGTAGAAACAATGCTTGCTAGAGAACCGCGCACGTTAGCAACAATGAAAATAAATACTGATAAAAAAGATTTATTTGATTTTCGTAGAGAAGATTTCGAACTTAGTGATTACAACCCCCATCCTGGTATAAAAGGTATTCCTGTAGCTATATAATGTGAACTCATCACACCAACCATCATGTCTATATCAATTATTGTCGCAGCAGCGGAAAACAACGCTATAGGTAGAAAAAACGATTTGCCTTGGAAACTTGGTGCCGATTTAAAGCATTTTTCGCAAGTCACTTCCGGCAAAACAGTCCTCATGGGTTTGAATACCTATAAATCCATACTAAATATTTTAGGCAAGCCTTTGCCAAATAGAAAAAATGTTATTCTCACTTTTAAAAAAGATCCGACCATAGATCAAGAGCAATTTACTTCGTTTGATGACGTTCTTAAACTTGCGAAAAATGAGGATATATTTGTTATCGGCGGAGCAAGCGTATACAAACAAACACTGCCTCACGCTAAAACTTTATACCTTACACGTGTCCATACAAACATAGATGATGCGGATGCTTTCTTTCCTGAAATTCTAGAAAGTGAATGGACTTTAATTGACAATGAGCCTCACAAAAAAGATGACAAAAATGAGTTTGACTATACTTTCCAAAAATATGAGCGAAAATAAAAAAGGAGACAACCCACATATAAATATGTCTTCCGTGCGTCGAGAGGACCAAAAAAAGGTTATGGAGGATATAAAAGAAGCTGGCCACTGCCCTTTTTGTATAGAAAATGTTGAGAAGTATCACAAGAACCCCATTTTGAAAGAAGGAAAATATTGGTTACTTACCGACAATCAGTGGCCTTACGAAAAAATCAAACACCAACTGTTGGCGATATACAAAACTCACATTGAACATATTAAAGATATTGACCCAGAAGCAGGAAAAGAACTTTTTATAATGTTTGCCGAAGAGGCAAAAAAAAGAAATATACCGGGGGGTGGTATTGCAATTCGATTTGGAAGCAACCCAAAACACGGCAATTATGGCAGTAGCGTACTCCACATTCACGCACATATGATAGAACCTGACTTAGAAAAACTTGAAGAAAATGAAGCGTGGCGATTTAAATTTGGCCAACCCAAAAACTATAAAAAGTAATTCTTGACTAAAAAATCGAAGGATGTAATGTAGAGACATAAACGTTCTTTGACTCTACGGCCTAAAAAACCAAAGGAAGGGATCTGCATGGAAACAACCCAAATATCTCCATCCGATTTAATCCAGACAAACCCGAAATTTTTTGATCATTTGGAACCGAAAGCTTCTGACGCAGCGGCTATTCTTATTACCGAACTTTGTCAACAATGCCTCAATCGTTGGGTAAAAATCGAAGTTACTCTTTTTGAGGAAGAATGGCAAGGTAATAATGAATCTCACTATGAAAGAAGTGCGATGCAGATTTTGAGAGGATTTCAAAAAGCCGGACTCATCACGTTTGACGATGAATTCGAAACCTTTGGGATCACTCATAATTTTGTAACACGATATGAGAAGATAGATCCCAATAGGGAAAATGAAGGAGTCGATATCGGCCCAAGAGACAAAATCCTTGATTAATCTACAAACACCCAGCAAGAAAGGACCCCTAAATGCCGACCGATCTGATTATCCCTGGAATTACCGACACAAATACTCTCGTCTGCCTATCTCGAGCGAGGAAGTTCAAAGGCTACTGCAAGGCGGTAGTCGACGCCCTGGCTGGAAAGTGTCCGTTCTGCCAGATTGACAAAGACTACAACACCGTCATACACGAAGACGAACTTTTCGCAACATGGCCGTGCAAGCCAGCCGAAGACAACACGGCGTTTCATTTTCTCATCGTCCCCAAACGACACATAACTGCCAACAGGGAGCTGACAGACACTGAAAAACTGCGCCTGTTTACTTTTATGGACTGGCTCGACGACAAGTTCAATATCACAAGTCAAGGTATCCTCTGTCGTGATGGAGACGCGACTCTTTCCGCTGGAACGATACAGCACCTGCACTGGCACGTGATGGTTCCCAATGGAACCGGTCGCGTCGAATCACCGTTCTACAAAGGACATGAGGCAGATGTCGAGAGTCTCGCACGAGCAATCGTCTTCGAGAAGATACGTCAAGCAATTGAACGAGGTCTACCTGTCGGCGAAGCGTTCGAAGGCCTAACACAAACAGAGAGAGATTTGGTCACTGGCCGCCTCAACTGACCATTCTCACAACGAAAACATACACCCCAAATCGCCAACAACAGACAGTTGGCGATTTTTTCTTGCCCGTCTAAATTTTTGCTCACAAAAAATTAGACGGGGTTACCCTAAATCTACAAAAATTATCTCAACACTCTTGTCTTTTAAGATTCTTTCACCATCCAAAACAGCGTAACCTTGTTTGTAATAGAGTTTTTTGACACCTGAAAAAGCAATCTGTTTGGCACATGGTGGGCAAGGAAATGTCGTGCAATACATAGATGTTCCTTCAATAGAAATACCCTTTTTCGCTGCTTCAGCTACGACAGCTGCCTCGGCATGCAAGACCAAGGATAGATCAGACCTTATACCAGCGGTAAAATTGATTCTGGGATCGCCTTCGTAATATGGCGTTTCCGACCCAGGAACGTATTCGTTGTGTTTGGAAATAATAATTTTATCCTCTTTAATAAGAACCGCACCGATTTTTCGCCACCAATCAACCGACTTTTGCGATTCTTCCTCCGCCAATTGCATTATCTTTTTATCAAAATCTTCACGAGATATTTTCTGGTTTGGTGTAACTACCGTTTCGCCAGAGGTATTTTTCTTTTCCCATCTCAAAAATGTTGTGTCCCAAGTAACTTTTTTGTTTTGTAGATATTTGTTAAGGAATGTTTCCACAACCTCATCCTTATTGGCCACAATCTCAACGTCTTCATCCGCAAGTTTTTCTAAATCTCCAGCGTTAGCTACGCTTATTTTATTAAAAATTTGCCAAGCGGAAACAAGCTTCAGCACCTCTTCCGGCGGAAGCATTCTTATGTCTTTTCCACGAGCCAAATTGTCAAACTGAGACAACAGTTCTTTTCCTAAGATTAATAACTCACCATCTTTGTACTTCTCAAAAAAAATCCTGTAGCCCTCGTGGATAACAGGAACATAGGCGATTAACATTTTCCTACTTTTTGCCATCTTTTTTTGGTTTTTGGCCACTTTTATCTTTTATTTCTTCAATGGTTCCCTCAACCGCCTCCATTATTCTGGGAACGAGTATTCTCTCGAAATTACCCGCCATACCTATCTGAAGTCTACGTAGTTTTGCTGAAGTAGAAGTCTCCGCCTGGTATGCCAAAACTTTTACCTCACCACAATATTTTTTTAGATCTTTCAGTTCCTTTGATGAATATGTGTCACTAACTGCGATCAATACATCAGGGCGCACAGCTCTTATAAGTGCCCAATGCTGATCTTTGGTGTTTTTAAGAAAAACCGCATCAACAGATCTCAGGTGACAGAGCATTTCTAACCTTTCACTCTGCGGGACAACAGGCCGATCTGGTCCCTTACGAGCTTTAACCTTATCATCACTATCCACGCCCACTATCATAAAATCCCCATGCCTTTTGGCTTCTTCCAGATACCTAGCATGACCAATATGCACCATATCCCAAGAACCTTGAGTCAAAACCATTTTAAGACCCAATCCACGACAGTGTTTGACCAAATCTGCTATTTTTTTGAAATTGGTTACATACCTATGTTCAAAACTTGGCTCCAACCCCAAAATCCCTTTTTTGACACCAAGATTATTTATCGCTTCGCTTTTCTTTTTCATAATATAAGTCCTACTATTATAGAACGTTGCCCAAACAAAAACCACCCCTTCGACTAGCTCAGGATGGTTTTTGTTTGTAAATTATTTAACTTCAACTCCCATAGAACGAGCACTGCCCTCTATAATCTTGGAAGCAGCCTCTACATCATGAGCATTTAGATCTACCATTTTCTTTTCGGCGATTTCTCTTATCTGGGCTTTGGTAATTTTGCCGACTTTTTGAGCAACATTTTTACCAGAACCTTTGGGAACCCCAATAGCTTTTAATATAAGACTTGAAGCTGGTGGTGTTTTTAATACAAAAGTAAATGTTCTATCTTCAAATACAGAGATCTCAACGGGTACAGTGTCGCCCATCATTTTTGCGGTTGCATCATTAAAACGCTTTACGAATTCTCCGATGTTTACACCTGCCTGACCTAAGGCAGGACCAACAGGAGGTGCTGGATTGGCCTTACCGGCTGGAATAATTAACTTTAGTTTCTTTGTGATTTTTTTTGCCATAATATTGGTAGGCTCTAGGTTACTAGGCTTTAGGCTTTAGGTCAAGGTTTTCTTGTTTTCCTAATGTCTATCACCTAACGCCTATTGCCTTGTTTCTAAATTTTCTTAACTTGCAAGAAATCTAATTCTACTGGTGTTTCGCGACCGAACATTGCCACCAGAACCCTAACCTTACCGCGCTCTTGATCAACTTCACCAACCTTACCCTCCAAATCTTTGAACGGACCGTCTGTAATCTTCACAGCATCATCTGGTGAAAGATCAATAATATGTTTTGCTGTATCTGAACTCATTCTCTTGAAAAGATCGTCAACTTCTTTTTTATCAATCGGTACAGGATAAACCCCAGAACCAACGAAACCTGTGACTCTTGGTGTATTTCTTACTACATACCAAGAATCGTCAGTTACAAGCATATCTACCAAAATATAACCGGGGTATATTTTTTCTTCTTCCTCCACACGTTTTCCTCCTTTGATTTTTATTTTCTTTTCGGTAGGAACGATTACATTGAAAATTTTATCTCCCATTCCGAGAGATTCTATGCGTTGCTTTAGATTACGCATCACAGCATTTTCGTAACCAGCATATGTGTGGATGACGTACCAATTTCTACCCTCTTCTATTTTTTGTTTAGACATGAATGATATTTTTATGAGCGAAGCGAATTTAAAATATCTTCACCCTGTTAAATCCCATTTTGGCGGGATCATTCGTTGTTACGAATGATATTTAACAGGGTTTAATAAATTATATTCGCCATACTCATTAATTTATAAAACAAATTTCTGTAAAATTTGCGAGAAAATGAAGTCAAAAAAACCAAGAAAAAATGATACGGCAATAGAAATAAGAATAACAATAATAGTAAAAGCAATTGTTTGGCTACGTGTCGGCCAGCTAACATGTTTCAGCTCTCCTTTTGTATCTTTTACATAATCTACAATTTTCATATATTTTATTGATTTTCCTATTAAAAAACCCCTCCGGGGGTCATCTATTGATAATACACCCACACAAGACAAAAGTCAACAATTGACAACATCCCACAGAAAACTAGAATCTAGCTAGATCTACTGAACATTAAATGATGAAATGGAGAAATAATCTTGGGAAAAGAAATTGAAAAACTACGCAAAGAACTGAGGCAATTGGCCCAAAAATTTAAGCTGGCGCAAAAGAGATTTTTTACACCCCAGGTTAAAATGCACTTGTTACCAGGGGCGATCAGACCAACCCGAGGGACTAAAGAAGCGAGCGGTTATGATCTTTCTATTTTGTCTATACGCAAGTTTGGAGAAATGGATCCGACAACCCCACACTTGAGAACGCTTGTGTTTGATTTTCAAAATCCGCCACAGGATTTGTTGGACAGGAAAAAAGTGGCAAAAGGTGCTGGGAAAGAATCTTCTTGGGTCTATCTACTTGATCCTGGAGAAGTTATCTTTGTGACATTCGGTATAATATTGGAATCTCCAGAAAAACTTCATGTCATCGTAGCTTCACGAAGTGGTACACAACCGAAACATAAGATTGAAGTATGGAACTCTCCAAATTGGATTGATCGCGATTTTCGAGGAGAATTTGGAGCTTGGCTTCGAAACGACAGTGAAAGTGTACTGAGAATCTCTATGGGAATGAGACTCGTCCAAATTATTTTCACATGGAGTCCAACCCCAGACTTTGTTGTAGTAGACGAAGTAGAAAATCTGTCTATTACTGAACGCGGAGCAAACGGGACAGGATCAACAGGTATTTTCCATGGTGAGCAAGGACGTCTTTTTTCTGATGATAAACCTTCGTCTCGCAAAACACGAAAAAAACATAAACCAAAACCCCGAGTCTAGTCGACACGGGGTTTTTCTTGGAAATTTTAGACTTTATGGACTTTATGGACTTTATGGACTACCCTACTTTATCTCGTAAGTAATAGATACATGTGAAGTAATCTTATTTTGACCAGCTGGAACTTCTGGGGTTGGAGCATTAGTTACTGCACCACCTACTCCATACGCCATCTCTGATTTTGCAAAATAGACTGGCTGGTTTCCAGATTCTGAGAAATTGATTACTCGTCCAAGACTGACTCCAAGTTGACGAGAAAGTTCTACCGCTTTTGCTTTTGCGTCGTCAATCGCTTTACTTCTAGCTTCAGCTGTAAGAGCATCGGGATCGTCGATTACAAACTGCAAACCGCTTACGTTGGAAACATTCAATTTCCCTACTTCACCCAAAATCTTTCCTGAGTCCGCAACTTTTCTGACTTTTATAGAAACACCCTGACTAACTTCATAACCAGTGAGAATTTGAGTTCTTGGAGGACAACTGTATTGGTTGCACAAAAAACTAGTATATTCATACTTTGGATAAACACTATAGTCGGTAGTTTTTATATCTTTTTCGTCAACATCCAAAGATTTAACTGCAGCGAGAGCTATATTCATTCTATTTGTCACCTTCTCCTGAGCCGAAGCAACAGTTTTGTCAGTTTCTATAACTGAAAAAGAGAATGTTGCAGTATCAGGCACAGCAAAGACATCACCTAAACCATTTACAGTAATAACGTTTCTATTGATAACATCTTGGCCGATATAAGGTAGAGATTTAAAATCGGCGATTATTCGAACTACTAAAAATATTGCCAAAATGGCAAGGAAACCAGCAATAATTTTCAAAAACTTCTTCTTTTCTGGTGACATTTCATTGTTCATATGTTTATATGATTATATTTATAATATTAGTATTATAGCATTTTTATAGCCTTCAGTAAATTCTCAAAAAGTGAAGCTACTGTCATAGGGCCAACCCCCCCAGGAACCGGTGAAATAGCCGAAACGATGTTTTTGACCGCTTCAAAATCAACATCGCCGACAAATTTTTTACCGACTATTTCTTCATTAAATTTTTTCCCAGAAATAAGATTTATACCGACATCTACTACTGTCTGACCAAAAGAAACGTGCTCGGCAGAAATAAGACCCGGGCAACCTGCCGCAACGATAATAATATCTGCATCCTTAGTCTCTTTTATTAGGTCTTTCGTTTTTCTATGACAAACCGTTACTGTAGCATTGCGTGCAAGAAGAGTTAGAGCTATCGGCTTACCAACCAAAACAGATCTACCAATAACAGTTACCCGTTTCCCTTCTAAAGGAATACTGTAATAATCAAGTAGAGACAAAACGCCTTTTGCTGTTGCGGGCACAAAACCTGACGGATCATTTTCAAAAAGTTTTCTAACGTTCACGGGGGTCAAACCATCAACATCCTTGTTCGGATCAATGTTGGAAATTAATTTCGAAGCATCCAGATGTGTTGGTAAAGGAAGTTGAACGATAATACCATTAGTACTTTTATCACTGTTTAATTCTTCTATATTTTCTGCAATAACTTCTTCACCAATTGAATCATCGAATTTACACAACTCTACAGCCACACCAATCTTTTCACCAAAAATTTTCTTCTGATTCACATAAGCATTTGAGTCTGGATTATCTCCAACCTGAATAATCACAAGTTTTGGTTTTGAGGGTAATTTGGAAACAGCTTCCGCGAGTTCTCGCTGTATTTTGTCACGAATAATTTTTCCGTCTAAAATTTTTGCCATAATTTTTTGTGATGCAAAAACTCACTAATCATAATGGATAAAAATACCCAAAAAAGAGCAAGAAATGTTCCACCTAAGATGTCACTAAACCAGTGTGCGGATAAATATATTCTGCTAAAATCAGTCACAACAATTAGAGCCAGGCAGACTACACCAAAAATAGTTTTACCAATAATCCCAGGAATTTTTTTATAAAGACAGTAAAAAATTAGAGAGAAAAAAGCTGTGGCAACTACAGCATGATTACTTGGAAAGCTCTTCCCAGTTTCAACGACGAGAATACTTACAGGTCGAGCAATACCAGCTATAGCTTTGATCAAAACCCCCGACAATAAAGCACCGCCTACACCGATAATAAAAATAGAAACTGCGTGTAACTTTTTCTTCCAAGCAAATAAAAGAACGACGATTAGAGCCAGAACTGATAGATTTTCTGGACTCAAAATATTAGTAACGGAAACAAATACTGAGGTTAATTCAAAACTTCTTAGATTTGGAATGCTATCATAAACAAACTTGTCTAATATAGTTATATTACCGTGACCTACAACCATAATTGTCACAATCACAAAAAGTAATATCGACAAAACATCCAAAAGTAAAATACTGTTTTTATTATCAATCATTATGTATAGATTACCTTAAACTTTTCCACCGAGCAAAAATACCAGCAGGTAACAATCGTCCTGTTTTTGATTCTTCTATTGTGAGTTCACCTGTTTCTATTTCACCTTTTTTATCTTCAAACATTGCTTTCAAGTTATTACTATATGCGACAGGAGAATATCCTGATGCGTAACCATTTATTAGAAAAAATAACGGTTCCGTCGAGATAATTTTTTTACAAGATTCCAAGAGAGGCAAAAAATCTTCCTCAATCTTCCAGAGTTCTTTTTTGGCACCATGACCAAATGATGGTGGATCCATAATAATGCCGTCATACTTCTTTCCTCTCTTTATTTCACGCAAGACAAAAGTTCGTGCATCATCCAAAATCCATCGAATCGGTTTGTCAGATAGTCCGGATAGTTCTGCATTATCTCTTGCCCATGCCAAGGCGCTTTTTGACCCATCGACATGACAAACCTCAGCTCCGGCTTTTGCTGATGCTAAAGTAGCTCCACCTGTATAACCAAAAAGGTTAAGAACTGAAATTTTCCTATTTGATTTAGAGATAGTATCACCTATCCATTGCCAATTTGGCACCTGCTCAGGAAAAATTCCTGTATGTTTGAAAGCTGATAAACCAACCCTTAGTTTTAAACCACCGAGTTCTATATTCCACTTCTCTGGAATATTATCTTTTTTATTCCATTTTGTTTTTTCTTTGGATGTCTCAAAAATAGCATCTGCCTTCTTCCAAATATCCACAGATAAATTTTTTCTCCACAAAGCCTGCGGATCGGGGCGAGCAACAACCACAGAGCCATATCGCTCCAATTTGTGACCATCACCACTATCCAAAAGCTCGTAATTTTTGGAAGCTGTAGTTTTTAAAATGCTCAAATTTTGCATGACTTCAATACTATCGCAAATTGAACCTCTTCGCTATTAGTCATATATTCGAACAAGTCTTTTTGAGGTTATTTATATCAGCCTCTGTTACCTTTTGATTCGTTCCTTGATTCAGTTTATACATTATCGATAAAGGATCATTGATGTGATCGAGTCCAAGAGCGTGACCTAGCTCGTGGGTTAAGACACTTGCAAGTTTTTCTCTGTCAGCAAATTGGTAAATATTTATTCTTTGACCGAGACTGTCCATCTCATAATTCCCTTCTTCAAACTCACGCCCAAGGACATCCCCCGTACCGTTATATTTTCTGATATCAAGGTTCAAATCCAAAGCAAGTTGGTTTAGAACCTTTGCTAAACTGTTGATGTCTAAAGCTTGATTATTCAAATCAATTCTTTGTGCATCCAAGCTATCCTGCTCAGCTGTCAGTTGTATACTTCGACTTCGAAGAGCTTTGTACTCATTGGGAGGGGCACCACCACGTTTATTCCAATGTTCTACATCAACTTGATAGGATTTTAAATTCTGTTCAAACTGAACTACGGCTGAGTTATATGCTAAATTTTTTTGATCCCAATTCGCCTTTAGGGAAATGTACTTATTTTTTATAGCATCAAATGATGTGCGTTTATCTGTTATGGTTAAATTAAGTTTTTTCAGAACATCCGTCTCACTCTGGCGATTGTCATAAATAAGATTTATTTTCAAAGACCCGTTTGGGGTGTAAAAAAAAAGTTTTTTACCAACAGCATTTTCCCAGTTGTCTCCAGAAGCAGATATAGCTGAAAGAAAATCTGTTTTTGATAATCCAAATCTTGCATCGAACGTACCAAGACTATATTCAATAGGTAAACGACATGAAGAAAATATACCTTTCCAGTTAAAACCCTTACTCGCCAAAAATTTTTGTCCAAAAAAAAGTATACTGACGATAAGAACGGTCGTTAGTATTATCTTAATAATATTTTTTATAATTGATTTCAAAAGCATAAAAATGGACCGCCACACAAGATGACGGCCCGTGGGAAAAAGGAGGGGATGGCTACCCTCGACCCGAGGAGGCTTCTGCATTTCTTTTTTTCATGCACAAGGTAACTCCTCGGCATCTGCGGGTTTATTGCCCGCTGGTATGGGGTGTGTATTCCCCATACCTTAACCTAAATTATACACCTAAAACAATAAAAAAGGCGCCTTCCACACAAGTGTGGTCGGCGCCGAGGGGGGTCATTCGGAAACATGTCCAGAGGATCGTCGAAACGAGGATTTTACCCTCTTCCAGATCCACGCGGAGAACCATGCAAGGGCTACCACCGTAGCAAAACCCAGATTAATCTGAATTCCACCATCGATGACAGAGAAACTAACGAAATATCTGGAAATGAACTCTATCATTGTCCACCTCCACTAATCGCTCGCATCCCCTGAAAACCCGGGGTACCTGTCGTTTTTAGTTCCAGACCTTCGGTGTATCCAGACCCTTCATACATAGGTCGACGAGGATCACCGACTTTGTTGTCTCCGATTGAGTCAGGGTAGAACGCCTTGGAGCCAAGATGACTTGTAAGATCAATCTGGCAACCAACGAGTCCACCAAAACATAATGCAAAAAACAACACAACGCTCATTTTCCAAATCTTGCGTGTCATAAGAGACTTCTCCTTTAGAATAGTGCCTCCGAGCACTCTCTTTTGGATGAAACGAGGAACATCCCCGCTTCTGAAGTCTCTCTTCTCCCAAAAACATCTTTCTCCACTTTCTCCTATATTAGGTAAAAGAACTATGCCTAGAGCCAACATTTGACCCTTTAAAGACATATAGTATCTTAGCATACTTTATATTTTCTGTCAAATAAAAAATGTTTCTGCTATTTTGAGTTGGAAAATCAAAATTTTTTGATAAACACCAAACTTACAGTATACTTAAAGATAATAAAGGTCGACCAATCTTAAAAGCTTTTAAAAAAGAAAAATATGGATGAAAATAAAAAGGTTTGTAATTGCTCTCACCACAAAATTGTTCCAACGGCAATAATCCTCTTAGGATTATCTTTTCTATTGAGCAGTTTCAATGTTGCATTCTTCGTTTCTTACACAAATATTATCTGGCCTATTCTTGTCATTATCATAGGTGTAGTAAAACTTGGAGGAAAAGGATGCAAGTGTTGCTAGTTTGACCTAAAGAATATTCTTTACACAAAAACACCTCAGAATAAATTCCGAGGTGTTTTTGTTTTGAGACTATATTTAAATAATTACCATGGTATATGTTTATCTTGAAACCAAAATTGCCCTGTTTCTGGTTTAGAAATAGCCACCTTATATATTCCCTCTGCTGCTTCTTTTGGAGTCAGCTCCGCTTCCTCTCCACCCATTTCAGTTTTTACCCAACCTGGATGAACAGAGGACACGATAACACCAGCTTCATGCAACCTAGACGCAAGTGTTCTGGTATACATATTTAAAGCAGTCTTAGAAATTTTATAGGCGGGATAATGGTGAGGATAATGACTAGATAATTCTTTTTCTATGCCTGCCAACTCAAGGGAGCCTGCTGTAGAAGAAATGTTTATAATATGACCATCTTTTTGTATAAGAGAAATAATACGTTCTGTAAAATCAATAGTTCCAAAAAGATTGACCTCCAGAGTTCTTCTCAATTTTTCTACTATCACCCCTGTTTCTTCTTCATCAAAAAGAACCCCCGCATTATTTATCACAACATCAATTCTCTTTCCCAGGTCGTCAATATTTTTCGCACAATCTGCAATGCTTTGTGATTTTGATAAGTCCAAAGGAAAAACTGTGAGATTTTTATTTTCAATATCAACCTCACTAGAAAAAAAAGTGCCGATAACAAAATACCCTTCAGCCAAAAATTTTTCCGCAAGAGCCCTCCCTATTCCGCGACTTATACCTGTAATTAAAACTGTTTTCATATAATAAAATTATACTCGCAAAAAAAAGAATTACAAAAAACCCCGCGTGATGTAGCGGGGCTATGTTTTTGATCGAAGATAATCACAGGTTTCCTTAATCAGATCTGGTATTGTAACCGGTAAAATATCCCCCTTCTCTGCATATTTTTTGAGTCGATCGATTTCTCCACATAAACGGTCAAGAACAAAAGGATTATCGTATTGACTAAGGGGAAGGGTTGGGGAACTACCTTGGATTAATCTATCAGGATAATGCTTCCCCATCGTGGCAATAGCTCTACGAAGTAATATTGGTACAGCGACAATAATAATTCTTTTGGTCGGATGCAACTCTATCTACAATTTTCATACCAAACTGAATATTCTCGAGGGTATTAGTTGCCGATGTCTCTAAAATCACATCATTTACTGAAACAGTTTTTTTACAAATAATATCCTTGAGAAAATGTGCCTCAGAATTCCACTGCTCCGGAATATCTGTGAATTGACCACGACCACCGCTGACAACAATAAATAGAGCCCTCCGAGAATGATACAAAGCCGCTGCATGGATAGCAATTTGAGACAAATTACTACCGCAAAGTAAGATAGCCTCTGCTGGAACAAGAAACGGCACAGAAACATCTTCCGTCAAAAAATCAACTAATATCCTTATCGCTTCCATTCTTTCCATATAGATCTCCTTTTCTATTATCAATAATAGAAAAAAATGAAAAAAAAGCAATTCCTAAAATGTACACCCAGCAAGATACTACTTTAAAATAAAACCGTTTTTACAACTTTTTATCGAAGCCTTCTTCAGCGCGAGAAGCGATGTCTATAAAAATCTGTATTTCTTTGGAAGACAAAGTCCTTGGTTTCTTATCTTTTATACAAAATACGGCTATCGGCAAATTACTATCGCGATGAAACAAAGCCATTCCAGCATAAAATCTAATAAACGGTTCGCCGATAACAGAGGGGTTATCAGCAAAGCGGTCATCTTTCAGTGTATCTTCGATAACAAACAAAACTTTTGTCAGCAAAGCATGACCACAAAAAGAGGTTGCCCTATCCCCTTCTTTATCTGACAATCCATGACTGGATTTATACCACTCCCGTTTTGAGTCTATGATTGAAATCGTGGCGATTGGCACCTGAAGCCTTTCTACAGCTTCTTTTATCAATAAATCAAAACGTCTTTCTGGTTTAGTGTCCAAAATACCGAGTTTTTGCAAAAGTTCTAATCTTTCTTGCTCATATTTTGGAATGGGAGCTTTTTTCATACCTATAAATTATAACAATTTTACAATAAAAAAGCCCCGTGGGATGGGACTTTGGAGACAAAGAACATGGAAGGGTGAACTATTTACGTTTTCTGGAAATCCATGGTCGGATTCGACCATGACTACCTTCTTGATTGAAAACTTTAAAAATCAACTTCAAAGAAGCTTTGCTCTTCTGAATACGGGCTACAAATGGATACGCACAGCGCCAAAGATTGCGATGTTCGCCGTCAGCACATAAAAGATTCTCGCAGTCTTCATTCGGATCAAGGTTTTTACCAATGACCTCGTTTGTGTGAGCGTTGAGAGGCTCAACATACCAATAACAGATGGCTTTTTTACGTTTTTTTGCCAATTTTCCGATTTTCTTCATCATCGTGGTAACCTCTTTTTCTGAAGATTAAGTGGTTTTTTATGAAAAGAATCACACTCCACATACTAGACTACACAAAAAATCAAAAAAGTCAACCTTAAGAGAGATCAAATGTTGCAGATCCTTACTCTATTAGAAACAAAATATTTAACAAATTCAAATGCACCGAAAAATACACTTGTGTAAAATAGATCACCAAAAAGAGAATTCCTGAAAAACGGCAAAGCCAAAGTGTAAGATTGTGTCAAACCCAACCATGAATGCACATACATTCCACTAAATTGCCAGACTGCCCAGTTTGTAATAAGGAAAAATAAAACAGAAGAAGATAAAGCTATCCCAAAAATAGAAATTGCAGTTTTGTTCTTACGTAGATATAAACCAAGTAACGCGACCAAAATGAAACTTCCATAAACAGAAAGCATGATCGGCCACTGATAGAAACCTAGAAAAATATCCGCAAATGCCATAATTGCAATAAAAATAACAACAGAGTATCGAAGACCCAGATACGCCGTCGCAAAAAGAGCAATAGCTGTCATCGGAGTAGTGTTCCATACATGAGGTAACAAACGAGAAGCTACACCCAAAACAATAAGAAAAGTTGCAATGATCAAAGAATTTTTTTGAGACATGATTTTGTAAGTTTACAACATTAATAAAATAAAACCTAAAACCACCAAGAGACTAAAACCTACGACTGTGGACATTTTTGAAAACAAAACAGAATCATTTTGACCTACTATCACAGAGGCTAATTGAGAATTATTTTGAGTGGACGTTCCTGTAACATCACCAACATTCAATATTTCACCTACAGATGATAATTTTTCATTTTCCACTGGAAAATTATCATTAGCTTTTTTTTCTTTGTCCGCGTCGACCAAAACTGTTAATTCAATCGGCTTAGAAACTAAAGCGAGATCATCAGAAACAAGAACTGTTGACGTTGCCTCTAAAATTAGAGTCGTGGTGGATGTTTCCCCTACATTTAAAGCAACATCAGTAGTTATATCATTTACAACATCTACAGGTTTTGAAAAAGAAGAAAGAATCACAGACCAAGGTTTATTTAATGACGCCGGAATAGCATACACGGTCGCCCATAGTCTAGTGTTTATATCTTGTGAGAGTGCTTCCAATCCACCATCACTTTGTTGCGTGGAGTAAAGATAATCATAAGGATTATTATTGTTTTTTAACCAATTTGTACCAGATTCACCAAGAGAAGCGATAGCTTGAAGGGCCCAACTAGTGGAAAAACTGGATCCGAAACCACCATTAGACTGTTGTCCTGTTGATAAATACGTTCGAGCATTGTCCAAAGCTTGATTTACGCCAGAAATAGATGGGGTCATAGATAAAGCTTGGATTGTGGCTGCGGTCATATCTATTCCCCCGACCCATGAACCATCAGAATTTTGTTTTGAAATAATATATGCCACTATTTTTTGGATAATAGGATCGCCAGAAGAATAACCCGCTTTGATTAATGGGAAAATCGCAAACACATCATCATTCACAAGAGAAACATCACCAATCTGATTACCATCAAAAGAATTTACAATTTTTTGAATATAATTTACAGAAGTTCCGCTGTAAGGATTTATTCCCAAAGCCATCAAAGCCATCGCATGACGTTCATAATCAGTAATATTTGCTGAAGTGTCTGATGCACATTTTAAATAATTTATAATTTTTTCTTTACCTGAGTTTTGGGACCCTAGAGCAAAGGCAATCGCAGCCCAATCTGTATACAAACTATAACCAAAAGAGCCGTCTGACTTTTGATTATCTAAAAGAAACTGAAAAGCTTTGCTTGTATCAATATTGTTATGTGTAACTACATTATTATTTACAGTACCTCCCCCGCTACCCGCAGAACTAGATGATGAAGTTACAATTTCGGTTGTTGTAGTCGCTGATTCTATTTCAGGTGATATAACCGGAGAAATAATTATTGACGAACTATCCAAAAAACCAGACTTGGTTGCTTTAATGGAAAATGAATCTGTTGAAGTGGCTAATAAATCATAATTTCCATTTGTGTCCGTAGAAAATGATGTTTCGTAAATATCTATACTACTTGATGCAGAAGAAAGCCACACACCATTCCAAAAAGAGTCAAAACCAAATTCCGAAACTGAAACGGTCGTTGTGCCGTTTACTTCCGGCGTTGTTGTTGAAACAGAAATTTTCAATGGCATTCTACCAAAATTTACAAGAAGTTCTTCGTCAGATGAAAGAGCATGTTTATTGAGAGAAGTTTCGCCATATTCTAGATTTGAAAACCAACCCCAATAAATATTATTAACATAATCATTAGAGACACCACCAATACTATCTACAAACTGATCATCTCCATACAAAGACCATGTATTATCTACGCCGGATTGTTTAATAGCACAGTAAGCGTTTACTGTTGGAGTGGTTGAAGAAACAGCTTCACAAGCAGAGACTGTAATAGTAGAGCTAAAAAGTGTTGCGGTAGAGCCCTCGATTTGAAGATGAATTGTTATTGAGTCTGTTGAAGTTGCTGTGGTTGTCGCGACATCAGCATAAGAAAAATGAAAGATGAATAAAAACAGTATCGACAGAAAAATTTTTGTGATTGTTAATATTTTTTTTGTTTTCATAATAATTCGGTTAGTTAGTAGTTAGTAGTCCACAGTCTGTAGTTTGGATTTGAATTTCTACTGACTACTATCTACTAGCTACTGACTTTTTTATTTTTTTTCATATTTCCACCAGACACTATCGTCCGACACGAGTTTGTGTTGCGACACTCCTACAGTGGAATATTTATTATTTATATAAAGTGTCCAATAAAAACCGTCGACATTTTTGATTCCATTTATTTCTTCAACAAAATAACCTAACCCAGAATAATTTTTTGCTTTGAAAGAAAAATCGTCTATTAGAGCGAGATTGTTCATTGCGTCGTAAACAGTATCCCCCGCTAAAATATTTGCAGTATAAATTTTTTCTCCAATCAAAAAATCAATCTCTATTAAATTTTCCGCTATTGATTCTGAGACGGTTTTGATTTTCTTTGAAGTTGTAGCTGTTTGAGATGAAAGAAAAATATCATTTTGATATTTTTCTTCAGAAACAGTTAATTTAAATTTTTGTGTAAAACTTTTATAACTAAATCCCCAAACAAAGAGAACGATAAGCAAAATCCCAAAAATTGTAAAAAAAATTCTTTTTCTATTCATAAATATTTATAAATTACACATAAATAAAAAACTCCGCCAAGCAGAGTGATTTCTCTTATGAAATAGGTATAAACCTATCTCCTGCTCGGGATTAAATTACTTGACGACCGGACTTGTTCCAAAAATATATTGGACATTACCGTTGCGGCACAGTGGAGGAATTGAACCTCACTTCCAGACCATCGAAAATCGATGGACTCGAGGGTAAACTCGACAAGTAACAATGCAACCATTGTATAACCAGCGTTTTATATTTGCAAGTTTAGAAAAAACAAAGCCTTTGTCATAATAATTTCAAAATAATTCAGATACTTTTAATCAATTTTTGTTTTTTAATGTAAATATTTTTTATTAACAAACCTTTATATTGAAAAATGACAAGAATTTTAGAAAAAGTAGCTTCTCACCAAAACAACCTACCCCAAAGACAATTTCGCAATCTTAGTCTTTGTTATTTAGTCTAAAAATAAGTAAAAAGCGGGTGGAAAAATTGACAGGGTCTTGGTCTTGAGTCAGAACTAAAAAAATGTCTTGTTTTTACTTTAAACCCGCAACTCAAACTGGTATACTAATTCCAAAATCAATTAACTAATTAACGCATCACAAATGACACCAAAAAAAATCACTTCGGGAACAGGAACATTAGTAAAGAACATTCAAAAAAGAGACGGGAGCGTCGCGCCTTTTAATATGGAAAAAATCGTAGATGTTATCCATAAGGCAATGACTGCATCAAGCGAAGGATCTCGAGAAGAAGCAAGTGTCGTTGCAAATAAAGTGTATGCGGATGTGTTACGTATAACAAAAAAGTATAAAAATTTCATTCCAACAGTTGAAGGTATCCAAGACACAGTAGAAAAGGAACTTATTCTAAGTGAATATGTAAAAACATCAAAAAATTTTATTCTTTATAGAGATAGAAGAGCTAAAATACGAGCAAAGGGGTTGAGCGTCCCACCAAAAGTTAGAAAGCTTGCTGAGGATAGTAAAAAATATTTTAGAAATCCTTTGGGAGAATTTATTTACTACAGAAGTTATTCGCGTTGGATAGATGAGGAACAGCGACGAGAAACTTATATCGAAACGGTAGACAGATATGTGGCCTTCATGAAAGAAAATTTGGGTAGTAAACTCAAAGAGTCTGAGTACAAAGAAATTCGAGAAGGTATTTTGAATCAAGAAGCAATGCCTTCGATGAGACTTCTACAATTTTCTGGTACAGCAGCAAGAAAAACAAGTGTGTGTGCTTACAACTGTTCATACATCGCCCCAGAAACTTTTCAGGATCTAGCAGAAATTATGTATGTATCAATGTGTGGTACTGGAGCAGGATGGTCTGTAGAAAGTCAAAACGTACAGAAATTTCCACAAATCGCACTTCAGAAAAATGAGAAATTACCAAACCACGTAATAGATGATAGCAAAGAGGGTTGGTCCGATGCTTTTATTTTCGGAATGAAAACTTGGGCGTTAGGAAAAGATGTTGAATTCGATTTTTCACAACTTCGCCCGGCAGGCGCACGACTAAAAACTATGGGGGGTAAAGCTTCTGGTCCAGATCCTTTAAAGCGATTACTCAGTTTTACTCGTGAAAAAATGCTCACACGTCAAGGTAAACGATTACGCAACATAGATGTCCACGACATTATTTGTATGATTGGCGACTGTGTCGTTGCTGGAGGCGTCAGACGAAGCGCAATGATTTCTCTATCAGACCTTGATGATCCGGAAATACGAGATGCAAAAAAGGGAGCTTTTTACGTGAATGAGCCACAAAGAATGCTGTCAAACAACTCAGCTGTATACCTACAAAAGCCCTCAAACACTGAGTTTATGGAAGAATGGGTTGCTCTTATGAAATCTGGCTCTGGAGAAAGAGGTATTTTCAATCGAGGATCATTAGCAAAAACATTACCAGAAAGAAGAATCGAAGTCCTAAAAGAGTATAAAGGGTATTTTGATGCTAGTGGCAATAACATCATAGGTTCAATCGGGACAAATCCTTGTGGAGAAATCATTCTACAATCAAAACAATTTTGTAACTTATCAGAAATTGTGGCGCGAACAGAAGATACAGAAAAAACATTGCTGAGAAAAATGAAACTCGCGACAATATTAGGAACATACCAATCAAGTCTTACAAACTTTCCCTACTTATCAAAAGAATGGAAAGAACACTGCGACAAAGAAAGACTTCTCGGAGTTTCTATAACCGGACAGTGGGACTGTAAAACAGTAAGGGACGAAAAAATTTTAAACAAACTCAGAAAAGAAGCGATCAAGGTCAATCAAATTTATGCAAAAAAAATAGGAATCAATCCGTCAACCTGCATTACATGTGTAAAACCATCTGGAACACTTTCCCAAACAGTTGACTGCTCTTCTGGTATGCACCCACGACACTCACCTTTCTATATTCGGCGAGTCAGAATTTCAGCCACAGATAGTTTATTCAAAATGTTGAAAGATCAAGGGGTTCCATATTTCCCTGAAGTGGGACAAACGAAAGAGGGAGCAACTACTTTTGTTTTGGAATTTCCAATAAAATCACCAAAAGGATCGATTTATAAAAATGATATCACGGCGATCGATCAACTAGAGCATTGGAAACTTGTAAAAATAAATTACACTGAGCACAACCCATCCGTAACAGTGTCTGTTGGAGATGATGAATGGATCGAAGTTGCAAACTGGGTTTATAAAAATTGGGATATTGTTGGAGGTCTATCGTTTTTACCTCGCGATAACCATGTTTACCAATTAGCGCCCTACGAAGAAATTGATGAGAAGAAATATTTGGAACTTTCAGACAGACTAAAGCATCTAGACTATTCAAAAATTATTACCTACGAAAAAACCGACGAATTGGATGTCAAAAAAGAACTCGCTTGTATGTCAGGAGTCTGTGAAATAGCCTAGGTCAACATACCAATATACAAATAATACTAATCTACAAATGATTACGGATGTGTGGCGCTAAACGTTAGCAGTCATTCGTATAATTCGTAACATTAGTATATTAGTATGTTTACACTTTATTCGATGGAATTTTACCATCAAAGAAATCGATAACATTTTGAGCAGCAAGTCTTGCCATTTCATTTCTAGCACTTTCTCTAGCTGAAGCAATGTGAGGCGTAAGGATTGTATTAGAAAGCTTAACTAAACCAGGTACAAGCTTTGGTTCAAATTCATAAACATCGAGGCCTGCGCCCGCAATAACACCCTCCTGCAGAGCCTTCACTAAGGCTTTCTCATCAACAACCGGCCCACGGGAAGTATTTATGAGAAAGGCGGTCTTTTTCATCATTTTCAACCGTGAAGCATCCATAAGGTGGTGAGTGGAATCCAAAAGTGGAACATGAAGACTCACAACATCAGCTTCTCTCAAAACCTCCTCAACCATAGGAATGAAACGTGCTCCATAATTCTCTTCAAGGGATTCATTACGTTTAATATCACAGTATATAATATTCATACCAAAACCCTTACTTGCAATAATAGCTACCTTCTCGCCAATTCTACCAGCACCGATCAAACCTAAAGTTTTGCTAGTTAGATCAGATCCGATAAAAATATTCGGAGACCACCCCTTATATCTACCTTTTTTTGTAAAACTATCTGCCTCAACCATTCTGGTAGTAAGACCCAACATAAGAGCTATGGCGTGTTCGGCAACACAGATACTATAATTACCAGGTGTGTTTGTTACAGTGATCCCCCGCTTTTTTGCTTCTTCCAAATCAATATTGTCAAAGCCGACAGCATAGTTAGCAAAAATTTTAGCTGTAGGTACCGCATCAAAAACTTTTGCATCAATACAGTCAGTAAGTAAGGTTACTACAGCGTCGTACGGTTTCTTTTTTAGATATTTGATAATCTGTTTTTGAGTAGGAGCAGAGTCACCGGGATAAATATCCACTTCATATCCCTTGGCCTTAAGCATATCTATCCCCAGATCTGGAATTTTTCTTGTAACAAAAACTTTTTTATTCATTTTGATTGTTTTAAGCTATTAAACTTTTACCGCCCATTTCATTTGGTTTATTAATTTCAAACAATTGAAATATTGTTGGTGTGACATCCGCTAAACCGCCACCACTTCGAAGTGCCGCACCTTCTTCTGTTAAAATAGCGGGGACTGGATTTATACTATGAGCTGTATGCTTACTTCCACTCGCTTCATCAATTGTTATCTCAGCATTTCCATGATCAGCTGTTATAAAAGCAATCCCTTTTCTTTCCAACAAAACGGAAACTATCTTTTCTAAACTTCGATCGATCATCTCAATACCTTTTATAATAGCGGGCTCGTTACCTGTGTGCCCAACCATATCAGCATTCGCAAAATTTATAAAAATAAAATCAACACCCGCTTCAATCTCTTCAATAGCTTTTTCTGTAATTTCCTTCGCTCGCATTTCTGGTGCTTCATCGTGAGTTTTGATATCTTTTCTGGACGACACCATAATATCTGTCTCTCCAGAATAGGCTTGTCCACGACCACCATTCAAAAAGTATGTGGCATGGGCATATTTCTCTGTTTCAGCAATACGCGCTTGTTTCAGGCCATTTTCCGATATAATTTTGCCTAGAGTAACTTCCACATTTAGAGGAGGAAAAGCTACATCACAAGGAAGAGACTTCTCATACTCCGTCATGGTAACAAAATAAATATTGCTTTTCCCGGCCCTTTCAGCAATTTTTCTAGAAAGCATACGGGCACGATCTGGTCTAAAATTGAAGAAGAAGAGGCCGTCATTTTCTTTTATGGCACATCCTTGCCCCGCTTCATCAACACAAACAATTGGCTCCAGAAGTTCATCTCCTTGGTTTTTTTCATACAATTGTTCTATTAAAAGTGACGGGTCTTTGAGATGGCAAATGTTTCCTTGACATGCAAAAAGTGCGTCCTCAACTTTCTGTGTTCTATTCCAGTTGTTATCCCTATCCATCGCATAATATCTTCCAGAGATTGTAGCGATAAAACCAATCCCAAGTTTTGTTATAAAACTTTGTAATTCTTTTATATATACAGATGCGCTTTGTGGTAGAGTGTCCCTACCATCAGTAAACACATGGATCGCCACCTTTTTTATATTTTCCTTTTTGGCAAGTTTCAAAAAAGCATACAAATGATCCATATGACTATGAACTCCTCCTGGGCCAATCAATCCTTCTACATGAATGACTGAATTATTTTTTTTAACATGATCAAAGAGTCTTTTGAAAGCAGGGTTTTTATCAAATTCACCGTTTTTTATAGCATCATTGATTCTCACCAAATCATTTGGGATAACACTACCAGCACCAATCGTCCTATGACCAATCTCACTGTTTCCCATCTGACCTACCGGCAAACCGACGGCTTCCCCACTTGCGTCAAGAAGTGTATGTGGATATTTATTCCACAAAGAATCGAAGAACGGTTTGTGTGCTTTTGCGATAGCGTTATTTTTTGTCTCCTCTCTATAACCCCAACCATCAAGCACGATTAAAACTACTTGTTTATTACCCATATGTATTTTTATAAGTTTTGCAAATTATCCACACCAACTGCCTCTCTAATATTTTTAAAACCGTCTCGTTTTAACAGCTCAGCCAAACTCTGATTAATTTCTCCAATAACTTGAGGGCCTTCAAATATCATACCAGTAATCATCTGGACAAGCGATGCACCGAGTCTGATTTTTTTATAAGCATCTTCTGCAGAGAAAACCCCCCCAGAACCTACCAAAACAAGCTTCTTAGACATTTTTTTATAAATATACGCCAACATTTTATCTGACATGTCTTGAACTACTTTTCCACTCATACCACCAACATTTGGGATGTTTTTATCAAAAACCCTCGAATTATCTCGACTTTTGGTCAAATTTGTACAGATAATACCGTGAATTCTGTGCTTATAAATAACGCTCAAAATGGAATCTAAATCTATTTGATTTAAATCTGGTGAAAGTTTAACGAAAACCGCCTTTTTGGTAGGTATTCCATCGAGAACATTAAAAAGACGATCTAAATTACTTGGGGAAATAAAAGGTTGACCTCCTTCTAGATTAGGACAACTAATATTTATAGTAATGTAATTTGCCACAGATTCCATTACCTTGAAAGATTTTGCGAAATCCTCAACAGCATTTTCTATCAAAAGATTTTTTTGGCAATTTGTCATAGCAACACTCACCCCAACAGGAATAGAAGGTTTTTTATCTTTTATTCTATCCGCGATCGCCTCACACCCATCATTTTTCAAACCATAGTAAACCATTAAACTTTGTGACTTCGGGAGACGCCAGAGTCTAGGTTTTGGGTTTCCTGAACATTTATCTCCAGTCACAGAACCAACCTCAACAAAACCAAATCCGACGGATGGTAAAATATCTACCAACTCTGCGTTTTTATCAAAACCCGCGGATAAACCAACCGGATTCTCAAATGTCATACCTAAAATTTCCTGCCTAAGAGAATCGTCTTTATAATTAAACAATCCACTGGTTATTTTCTGGCCAAAATGATAATGCCCAAGAAATTTCCCAAAGTCTGTCATACGATCATGGATTAATTCTGGATCACTAAGAAAAAAAATGGGTTTCAAAAGATAAGAATATATCCCATGAATAATTTTACTGCGATAATGTGTAACGGTTTTGTTCATTGTTTTTTAAATTTGCATTAAAATAACACTAAGTACCCCCAGACCAATTCCCAACTTGTTTATCAAAGATAAATCCTCGTGAAAAAACAAAAACCCAACAAAAATAACAGCGACTAGATTTAGAATTGTAAAAATTGATATTGCTTTTGACAAATAATCATACTTCAGAGAAAAAGCCCAAATAATTGTCCCGACGGTATAGAGTCCAACCCCAAACCATAACCAGATCGGCTTTGATTGTATATGAGAAAATTTGAAAAAAACATCAGCAATTGTTTCAAAAATAACAGCCGAAAAAATTAGAAGTAAAAATAAAAGTTTATCCATACCGCCAATTATACCAATTTAGGCTTAATTTTGTACCTTAGAGAAAGAAGGATTAAAGGCAAATGACTTCTTTTTAAACCATTCGATCAAAACAATCTCAACTATACTTATCGCCACAATAGTAACCCAATCCATCAAAAGAAGAGGTTGGGTAGAAAGCAAAATCTGAAGCGGACGTAAATAAGGACTAGCGATAATCAAAATAAATCCTATTAAAACTGCACCTACGAGAATTTTATTAGAAAAAATATCCTTCCTAAACATAGGGCGTTTGAAGGAACGGACGCTAAAAGCAAATACCAATGAATCAAAACACATCAAGGTAAACACAATCGTTCTGGTTTTATCCAAATCTCCAGTAATTTTCCAAAAAACAAAAAACAACAAAAATGCCGCTAGACCTGAAATAAAGAAAATTGAGGCCAACCATTTCTTCATAGGTTTATTAAGAATCGGCTCATCTGGACTACGTGGTTTTTCATCCATAACACCAACGGTCTCTTGTTCGGTTGTAAGGGCGATATCAGGAAGACCATCTTCGACAAGATTAATCCAGAGAATCTGAGCGGTCAACAAAGGTAACGGCAATCCAAATATCATAGCCGCTAAGAAAATGAAGAGTTCGGAAAAATCATCTGCGATAAGATAAACAAACACCTTTCGAATATTTTGGAATATAATGCGTCCCTGCTCGACAGCTTTTATCACCGTGCTAAAACTATCTTCAAGAAGTACAATATCCGCAACTTCTTTTGCCACATCTGTTCCAGAACCCACAACCACACCAACATCAGCAACCTTTAGAGCTGGCGCATCATTAACACCGTCCCCAAGCATGGCCACCACCTCTCCTTGATTTTGTAATGCGTTTACAATACGAAGTTTATGACTAGGAGAAACACGAGCATAAATAGAAATGGTTCCAACTTTTTCTTCTAATTGTTTATCTGAAAGAGCTTCAAGATCTTTCCCCTCCAAAATCTTATCCGAAGTAGCAGGAATACCAACCTCTAAAGCGATCGACCGAGCTGTCAATTTATGATCACCTGTAATAAGAATCGTACGAATACCTGCTCTTTTAGTAAGAGCGATCGAACTCTTGGCGTCTACACGAAGTGGGTCTTTCAAAGCAATATAACCAACGAGAGTAAGATTTTGTACAAGAGAATCTATAGAATCTTTTATCTCCTCATCCTTAGAAAATTCTCTAAAAGAACAGCCGACTACACGCAAACCATTTTGAGTAAGTGAATCTAATTTTTGTAAAAGTTTTGTATGAACATCCGAATCAAGTTTATCTTTTTTACCAGAAACATAAAAATTTATTGATTTTTCAGCCAAAACCTCTGGGGCACCGAGAACATACAAAATTTTTCCACCATCAGGTTTTGCATGAAGAGATGCCGAATATTTTAAATCCGAATTAAAACTCAAATTATCTATGACTGGATATTCTTCTTCCAATTTTTTCTTGGAAAGACCGGCATGGGCTCCGGCAACCAGTAATGCACGTCCCGTAGGGTTACCCCTAACAACCCAATCATGAAATTCATCATTTGGGTTTTCAATAAAAGCATCGTTTACAAGAACACCGGCCTTGAGGGCAATAATATGGGCCTCCAAACCATTTGTGGATTTTATATCAACTATCGGATCTTTATTATTACTCAACAATTCCTGCGTACCTGTAAGAATATGACTAACTTGCATTTTTCCCTCCGTGAGTGTTCCTGTTTTGTCCGTACAAATAACAGTAACACTACCTAGGGTTTCATTTGCTATTAATTTTCTTACGAGACCTTTGTGTTTCAATATTCGACGCATACCAAGAGCAAGGATGACTGTAACCGCCGGCAGAAGACCCGCGGGAGTTACTGATACAGCCAAAGCAAGTGATACAACAAATATATCTGCGAACGACTGGCCATTTATATACCCCCCAATAATAATAATCCCCACCAAACCTAAAATAAAAATACCAACTGTTCTAGAAAGCGCTGACATTTTTTCCTGAAGAGGAGTCTTTCTTTCCTTAGTTTCTCTAAGTAAAGAAACAATATCTCCAACAGCCGTTCTTGACCCCGTCTCCACAACAATAACCTTAGCCGTACCTTCTTCAACAATACTTCCCATGAAAACCATATTAAATCTATCAGACAATTGGGTATTTTCAGGTACTTCACCAGTAAGTTTGGCTATCGCCACCCACTCACCGGTCAAATTTGATTCATCTACTTTTAATCCTTTGGCTTCTATAAGTCTGGCGTCAGCAGGAACTTTATTTCCAGCATGAAGAAAAACAATATCCCCAGGAACAAGTTCCGTACTATCAATTTCCTTTAAATTATCCCCCCGCAGCACTTGGGCCGGAATCTTTACCATACTTCGAAGAGTTTGGAGTGAATCATTGGCCTTATTTTCCTGATAAAAACCAACTATTGTGTTTATAAAAAGTACTACAATAATAAATATCGCGTCCGAGTAGTGGCCTAGATATAAAGAAACCACACCAGCAACAAAAAAAATTAAAACTAGTGGATTATTAAACTGAGAGAGAAAAAGTAGAAATTTTGAATACGACCGTTCTTTCGGTAAAATATTTTGCCCGTATTGTTTTAATTTATTTTTAACCTCTGTGTCTGATAAACCCTTTTCTCTGGTTTCCAATTCATTAAATATCTTCTCCAACGTAAATGCGTGCCATGTATGATTCATAGCATGTATTATAGCCGAATAACGCTTCACAACAAACACTCGTAAAGCTAACTAAGATAAAACTAGTTTCTTAAAATCTTACTTAGTTTCCATCGAGATCTAATAACAGGCAAAACATATCTATCAAGCCCGTAATATCCTGCTATCCGCCATGCAAGCAAGAGACCTAAAGCCAAAATGAGTAAAATAGGGTTAGTACTGACCGTTCCAGCCAAAAGATAATTTAGATTCATAAAGAGACCGAAAAAGGCCGCTACGCTCGTAAGTATTCCAAGTATAAGAGCGATACCCACAATAAGTTCCCCGTATGCCACAAAAACAGACCAACCATTCGCATGAGGTAGAACTACGTTTTGTAAAAAATAAGCATACCAACCTTGGACATCAGGGTGCGCCCCGCCGGTTTTTGCAAGCGCTCCTTGAATAAAACCTGTTAGTGCCCCACCAGCATTCTCACCTGTCCAAACGGGATTGATCACTTTTACCCATCCAGCATTGAGCCATTCCCATCCAACGTACAATCTTACGATAAACCAAAACCACGAAAAATTTGTGTTTGAAAAAAGAAACTTATATATCGCTGATTGCTCCGTGTTAATTTGAGTCATAATTATTATAAATTAGATATTAATGTTTATATTATCTAATATTTTAGACAAATTGAACAGATGCAAATTAAAATCTGCTTTTATCAACATCTCTAAAGAAACTAGGGCTACACACTACACCCTCCACCGCCTTGTCGCTCCACTGGTTCCGTCATTTGGGCGACAATTCTAGCGTATCCTTGCGCACTTGAATAATTCGCCCCAAGAATTTCTTGTGGATTTACATCTTTCCATTCAATACCTCTTTTTGCTTGATATTTTGCAATCGTCATATAGGTATCCGGGAACCAATAAGAATTTACAAACAAAGCAGTTTTCCACATTTCCTGTTCATTTAC
The DNA here is from genome assembly GCA_013204345.1 of Parcubacteria group bacterium. Taxonomy (GTDB): domain Bacteria; phylum Patescibacteriota; class Minisyncoccia; order Phycocordibacterales; family JABMOB01; genus JABMOB01. Next base: position 49,101 of record JABMOB010000029.1, read on the forward strand.
ACCCTGTGAAGCCATAAGTTCCAACAAACCAAGCATAGCCATACCATGGTTACAATCTGGAAAATGTGTAGAGTTTCCACAACAAGGACGATAGATTCCCTTAGACACTTTATCTACCAAAGCTTGCTGTTCGGGAGTTAGGTCAAAAAACTTATGACGACTATAATGGTTCATTGCATTTACTCGTCCCAGACTCGGTGAAAAATTTTGAGCAATCGTCCAACCACCGGTAGAAGCAAAATTTTGCGCCCCGCCGTATTTTGGATCGACCATCTCTCCGGAATCTAAGATCGGATTACTACTCGCCAGTCCAAGCGCCCAAAACAGATTGAGTAAAAATGGAGCATTACCTTGATTAATAACAAGTCTCTTGGTTGTTTTGCCCAATAATAATTCTGTATATTCATCTGTAAATACCCCCGGGGGATATATAGACCGAAGCTTTTCAGCATCAATTACTCCAGTCTGAACAAGTTTAGAGCCTAAATCACCCCAAATTACAGGGAGCTCCACTCCCTGAGAAGAAACAACTTCATCTTTGAAAGAATATGCCGGTAGAGAAGATTTTTCGCCGACAAGAGATGAGTTTATATTACTTTTATCACCTCTATAATAGCTAATATAAATCACAAACAAAAAACTGAGAATGATTATAAAAACAGACAGTTTTTTAAAATCATTTGGTGGTATTTCGTTATTTTCATTTTCGTATTTGTCCATAATTTTATTCTTTGCAACAATCGGCTAATTTAGAAACTAAATCCTCCAGACGATCCTCTGGACCGACATCTTTTACCACATTTTTGACATCAACTAGTTTCAACTTGAGCGCCCAAAAAATTGAATATGTTTGATATGCTTTTTTGAACATTCGCAGAGCGTCATCCTTTCTGTCCTCAGATTGAAGTTTATTGCCCACTTCTACAAGACGCATAGTGGCAGACAATAAATGCTTAGAGGCACACCAACTCTCACCTTCATGTGTTGGCATAAGTTCGATAAGAAGTTTTTTGCGTATATTTCTAATCTCCACGGAAGTATCTAGATAATCATTTTTACCCGTTTTCATTGCTGTAAAAAAGAAATGCTCTTCAAGCGAAATTAGATTCATAACCGCCAAACTTAAATCTTCGACGACAGACAAATCCACCCCACCTTCTTTCCGAGCGGTTTCAATTTTTGCCATAAATTCTTCGAATGTTTTCATTATATTTTTTATGAAGTTAGATGAATAAAACCAAAATACCGAGAATAATCATTACGATACCAGCATACAAGTGAACGTTTTTCATACTTGTATTCTTCCATTCTTTAACTCTATCGATTAATACGGGGTTAGCCGCGATCCATAAAGTCACCACAAGCGGTAGAACAAGAATCACATTGTAAAACAAGATGTAGCCGAAACCTTTAAAGTAAGTCGCATGATCATGAAGAAGGCCGATAACCATGAGATATGGACCACCCATACATGGGAATTGGCAAAGACCGACGAGAAGCCCGAGTGCAAAAGCAGCAGGAACTGAAACTGTGTTTATGAGCTTGCCAATTGATCGATGGGCAAAATTTGGAATTTTGAGCTTGAGCGGAAACTTTGGGAAAAATACACCAATAAGGTTGAGTAATCCAAAAATTATAAGTAACGCTGCCCCAAATTTTCCCATAAAATGCGGGACGTTAAATATATGAATTACTTTTAGAAGGCCTATGCCAATAGTAAAGTAGGCAGCAAAGATACCTGCAATATAGAACCCACCGATCTGCAAGATCTTCTTTCTAGTCATTTGTAATCCAAACAGAAATGCAATCGTAATAAGTAGAATTGAAAACGAGCATGGATGAACGCTGTCCAAAATAGCTGAGAAAACAACTAACGGGAAAAGCCATACGCCCCCGCCACTTATATCCCAAAGAAAGGTCGAGAAACCAGAACTATATTTTAGAGTCACAACAACAATTAGAGCGACAATTACCACCCCAATGCTTATGATTAATTTTTTCATATAGTTATGGAGTTACAACAGCTTTTATCTCAAATTTAAGCATGCCCCCTTGTGCATCAGTGACCATAACAAAACGATTAATCGAACCGACCCCAGCTGGACCGTGAGCATTCGGATCATAAACAACTCGCACTATTCCACTCTCTCCAGCTTTTATTATTTCGTTAGTTGTTGTTCTACCCATTCCTGACATTCCGAACGGACCTTTGGTTGAACCATCAGACAAAACAAGTAGAGCGTCAGTACACATACATGATGTTTCAATACCGCGGATAGCGATGTCTGTGCTTGTAGAATTAGTAATAGTAAAATCTTTCGTTACGTCGCCATTTTTCATAGAAATAGCACCGAAATCATAGAAAGTAACAGGAGCAGAAAGAACACTTTCTTTATTTGTCGAAAATACACCCTGAACAGAAGCACTTGTACTACCACCTTTTTCATACCCCCAAAACATAAGCCCGATAATAACGAGACAAACAAGAACGATAAGAATAATTATTTTTGGTTTCATTATTTATTAGATTAAAAGCGATTAAAAAACAGACGTGAGAAAAAAGCTTCCCACACCTCAGAGCGTAAGTTAGTTTGCTGGACTATTTTCAAATAGAGATAACCATGCGATTATTTGTGGGCTATAAAAAGTGTCTTTGTTCGTAAGTAAATATAATTTATCAAGTCTATTTGTTTCTATTCGGCGAGTAAGACTAAAAATATAACCTACGAAAAGAAATAGTAAAAATAAAATCAATAATGAAACAGTAGAAACTGTAACGACTGAAAAGAAACTATTGTAGGACGCGATATGATGAATCACCATACCTAAAGAGAGGGGTGGACAGTTGGAAGAATCACCCAGAGATAAAAAACAATTGCCGTCGTGATTGATATAAGCGAAACCAAAAAGGCTTACAGTAAGAATAACTGTAACCAATACCAGGGTGAAAATTTTTGTTTGATTACCTAAAATCATATTTTCTTTCTCCTCATTAATACTGCGTTGAAAGAAACGATAACTGTACTTGCTGACATAAAGATCGCAGCGACTGCCGGTTGTAAGAATATACCATATACCGCTAGAACTCCAGCCGCAAGAGGGATGGCTACGATATTATAACCAGCAGCCCACCAAAGATTTTGGACCATTTTTGAGTAAGTTAGTTTTGACAGATGAATTATTTTAGCAATATCTCGTGGATCACTCTTCACTAAAACAATGCCTGCAGATTCTATAGCTACATTGGTCCCCGCCCCGATAGCGATACCTAGATCAGCTTGAGTAAGCGCAGGAGCATCGTTTATCCCATCGCCAACCATAGCAACTTTTAGATTTTGACTTTGTAACTCAATGACTTTTTTAACCTTATCTTCAGGTAAAACTCTGGCAAAATATTGATCTAAGCCCAACTCCTCCGCAACTTGTTTAGCAGTTTTTTCACTATCACCGGTAATCATAGCAACACGAATACCACTTTTCTTGAGCCGGTCGATGGCTTCTTTTGATTCTGGTCTCACGGCATCAGCAACAACGATTTTTCCGATAATTTGTCCATCCCTCTCAACAACAATATCATCGCCACCTTTTGTACCGACAAATATATGTTTACCGAGGACATTCCCTTCTGCTCCCTTTCCAGCAACACGCTTGAAACCACTTACTTCATTAATAGACAAAGATTTGTTTTTTGCTTCTTCGACAATAGCCTTGGCAATTGGATGCTCTGAATTTGTGTTTACCGAGGCCGCAAAAGAAAGTGCTTCATCCGAACTAGATGAGATTACTTTAAATTTTGCTTCTGTTAACGTACCTGTTTTATCAAACAAAACAACATCTATATCTTTGGCGGATTCCAAAGCCAATTTTTGTCTAACAAGTAAACCGTTCTTAGCTCCCATGGTTGTAGAAATTGAAGAGACCAAAGGAATAGCCAAACCCAAAGCGTGAGGACAGGCGATGACCAAAACTGCGACCAATCGTTCAATTGAAGTAGATACTCCGGCCCCAAGAGAAAGCCAAGTAACAACAGTAATTCCTCCTGATCCTACTGCGATAAAAGTCAACCATAATGCCGCTCTATCGGAAAGGACTTGCATGCGCGATTTTGAAGCTTGTGCATCGGCAACCAGTCTCATAATACCCGAGAGAAAAGTTTTTTCGCCAACTTTAGTGATTTTAATTTTTAGACTGCCGTCACCGTTTGTTGACCCGGCAATGACTTCATCATCAACTGTTTTTTCTACAGGTTTAGATTCTCCAGTAATTATTGATTCATCTAGTTCTGATTTTCCATCGACAATTTTACCGTCAGCAGGCACCTTACCCCCAGGACGAACTAAAACAATATCGCCCTCCTTCAACTCACTAACAGAAACGGTTTCTGTTTCTTGACTATCGCCCTTAATACGTTCGGCAACATCCGGTAAAAGTTTTGCCAACTCCTTCAAAGCTCCTTGCGCCCCTTGAACAGCGCGCATTTCTATCCAGTGCCCCAGAAGCATTACAGCAATCAAAGACGATAGCTCCCACCATAAAGTATTAGTCCCCCCGATTATTGTTTCGTAAACACTATAAGTGTAAGCCGTGGTGATAGCCAGAGCGATAAGAGTCATCATCCCCGGCAAACGAGCTTTTATTTCTCGATAAGCACTTGAAAGAAAAATGAAACCACAATAAAAGAAAATGATACTTCCTAAAACAAATGAAATATACGGCGTGAAAGCAAACTCTGGTGCTTTCCAACTAAAAAATATTCTAGGTAAGTCTGAATAAATAAGTATAGGAATAGTCAAAACGAGAGTAATCCAGAATTTCCTGATAAAACTATTGGTGCGATGTCCAGCGTGTTTGTTGTGTCCAGCGTGATCATGCTCATGATGAGAATCTCCAGGATCAGTGGGAACCAGACTCATCCCACACTCCGGACACATGCCTGGTTTTTCTTGTCTAATCTCTGGATGCATTGGGCAAGTGTACATTTGATGGCCTTGCTCATGATTTATATTTTCCACTTTTGACTTTCCACTTTTGACTTTTATTAGTGACATCCCACATTCGGGACACATACCCGGCTTGTCATTTTTAATTTCCGGATGCATCGGACAGGTATATACCATTTGTATATGAGAATCTGGCTGTTCCATATTTTCAATAGCATATTTTGTTATATCCAAATTGCAACTATGGTGTTCTCTGCACCAAAGTTCACATTTTTCGGCTTGTTCTTTGAGGTTGTAATGTAGACCACACTCAGAACATTTATAGTAGCCTCCGTTTGATTTTATATGATCGCAACAATTCATTTTATTATTTTTATTAGTATATTAAATTACAAAAAAAGATTTACATCATTAACGAATACCGTTTTTACCAGAAACTTTATAAACCGACAAAATTTCTTTTATCGCTTTAGACCTACCTCCCCCTTTCATCTGCTTCACCACACAAGTTTGCAAATGATGTTCCAAAATTACACCCTCAAGACTCAGAAGTGCCTCCCTCACCGCTTGAGACTGGTTGATAACATCAATACAATACTTTTCATTTTCAATCATTTTCTCCAAACCATTAATTTGCCCTGCTATTATATGAAGTCTGTGTGTAGCTTTATTTTTGTTATCATTTTTCATAACTCCATGATACCCCCCGGGGGTATATAAGTCAAATGGCAACTATTGCCTTGACAAACTTAGACCAAATGGGTATTTTAGAAAAAGAAGTTCCGAAAAAACCAATAAACAGCCACAAAAGTGGCAGGAAGGGTATCATGGCCAGAAAAAGAGCGTTTGTATCAGTGACAGATAAGAGAAACCTCGGGCAACTCAAACGTTTGACCGATGTTGGTTGGGAAATTGTCTCTACTGGAGGTACAGCGAAAAAACTGAACGAGCTCGGAATACCTTGTACATCAGTTGAAGACGTTACAGGGTTTCCCGAAATTCTCGACGGACGTGTCAAATCTATGCACCCTCTCATTACCGGCGCGATGCTTGGTGACACAACTAATCCTGTTCACATCAAACAAATGGCAGAACACGACATTGAGCCGTTTCATTTGGTGATCGTCAATCTTTACGATTTCAACGGGAAACCGGGAATCGAAAATATCGATATTGGCGGGCCCACGGCCCTTCGATCAGCAGCCAAAAATGGTGAAAATGTTCTTGTAGTAATAGATCCATCCGACTACGATATGGTGATTGACCAAATTTTGAACTCTGGTAATGTTACTCAGACCATAAGGGAACATTTAGTTTGGAGTGTATTCGAACATACGGCAGCTTACGACACAGCAATAGCGTCCTGGATGAATAGAAAGATAGAGGAAAGAGAAAGTATTTTCGCTCAAACTCCGACAGCTCAAGGCCACTGATTAATGCGTATTGAGCCTTCGTCATAGAAAATCACAAACACCGCTCTACCCAAGGGCGGTTTTTCTTATAAAAAACAGCCCAAGAGTATAAACCTCTCGGGCTGGTGTGAACCAAATCGTGACTGACTTCAGATACCACCACGAAGCTTGTGAGCTTCTTTTTGGGGCTTGTTTGAACGCCCACTTGAAGCAGCGCCAACGAGTACATTGTTACCACCCAAGGTAAGCGTCAGCTCCTCGGCAGCTTTCTCGACGGGAACTCGAACAATCTCACTCCCGTCGTGAAAATCAAGAACTGGGAACTTCGGTGTCGCATAGCCTGGATCTTCATAAACCACAGGGCTTGAGACTTCGCAGTAGTACGGAACACCGATCTGAATCCTTGAAGCGAAACTGTGCGTTGTGTATCCATCACCATGAAAACGATAACCCTCTTCGTGAGTGAATGTCACCCTGCACCAACCTTTTTCCTTTGCTTGTTTGATGGCACGATCCTGAACAACCCTTGCCTGCGCAATGGTGAGGGTGATTTCATCAGTATCGATATGCCGATCGAAACCCTCATCCTTGAAAAGAATTCTCCTTTGGGCCAGAACCGATTTGCCATCGTTCGCGATAGAAACCAGAGTGATTTCTTTCGAAAAACGATGGGGTAAAAATTCTAGTAACCAAGAGGCTTTTACTCTTGTGCAGTTGGCCGGGACGACCCCAATTCATAGAGGGTTATTTTTTGGGTTATACTGACGTGAACGCCAAGGAATTTGTCTTGGCGATCAAAGAGCTGAAATCACTGATGTATAACGACGCTATCAGTTGAAAATAATTAAATATGAAATATGGAAAATTTGCCATTCGAAATAGATAACAATGATTACGTAAAGCTTCCACGAAGCATCAAGACCGCCCTTGTGGACGGCTATTTGAGTTTTGAGGAATACTCGGTCCTCGTCTGGCTATGGATCACTGCCAACCCACGAATGGGAAAAGCTCATGTCAGCTACGCAGGACTTTCCAAGGACTTCAAAGAAAAGTATTCCAAGAATCACATCAATCGGCTGATGCTGAACCTGAAGCGTAAGAAGTGGGTATGGTTTGCCGTACAGCAAGGTCGCAGAAGTTCGTTCCATGTTGATATCGCCAGTTATCCCTTATCTAATGGCGGTTTTGTAGACCTTGAAACTCGTAGCAAACAGAAGTCTGGCAGAAGTGAGGATGATACTAATGAGCCTTTACCAGCAGAAGCACCGACAGAAGTCAGTGACGTTCGGCAGAAGTTGGAAAGTGACAAAAACGCTTTAGTAGATAGGTTTTCTTTCGGTTCGGAAAGCTCGCTCGGCAGAAGTTCCAAGAACGACAACGAGAAAGAAAATAAAAACAACCGATCGAATCGTGGTCGACCCGTAAGCGAATTCACTCCCAAGTCTTACGAGGAACAGAAATGTTGGGAGATCGCCAAAGAGCTGGGAGAAAAGGATATGACTTTTATTTTATCAGCTCTCAAGAAATACGGACTGGCAAGAATTGAGGAAGCTTATCGGTCCGTCATGGATCAACCAAACGAGAAAATTCGGCACAAAGGTGCGTATTTCAATAAATTATTAACCCTTTAAAAGATACTAAATGATACCCAAATGGCAAAAAATGTAGACATAAAAAATGAAAAGTACCAGAATGCAATCCGCTTAAAATACGGCGATTTTACTTATTCAGAGATTGCCCAACTGCTAAAGGTCTCTCACGTTACTGTAAAGAGATGGTTTCGGTCAGACGGTTTACTTAAGGATGAGTACGAACGATACGAAAAAGAAAGAAATAAAGTTCGCGATAAAGAGACTGATACCGTCCTAATGAAACACGCCGAGACCGCATCCAAAATGTTGGTTAGTCTTATGGGTGCTAAAAGCGATGCTATGAAATTCCGAGCGGCCAAAACCATTCTTGATTTTGTCCGAGGTCCGGCTGGAGGCAGAGACGATGATCTCAATGATGAAGAATACAAAAGAAGTAGCCGACAAATTAGCGAGATTTTAGAGAAATACAAGAATAAAAAGACTGTGGGCAACTAACGCTTAGCTTGTTGCCAAAAATAGCGTATGTTGTGCTTGCAAGCTAAGCCTAAAATTATCAGCCAATAATTAAAATGAAAATAATATGGAACATGCATTAATTTACTGCCGAGTCTCAACCGAGGAACAGGCCGAGGACGGCCACCACTCCCTTGCGACCCAGCTCAAGCTCTGCAAACGAGCAATCGAGGAAAGTAACAAATTCAAACTGATAGATGACGGTGTTTTTGAAGACCCCGGACGATCAGCCACCAATATGAATCGGCCGGGTCTGCAAGACATGCTACTTAAAATCCAAGACGACAAAACAATCAGAGCTGTCTTTATTCAAGACACTGACCGATTAGCCAGAAATGCTCTTGATCACATGCAGATCAAGGCGATTATGAAAAAGCACGATGTCGAGCTTTTCTCTGTCTCCCAGCCGGGCATTACCGACAGCCCCGAGGGAAACTTTATGGACTTGGTTATTGCCGGTGTGAACCAACTCCAATCACAAATCACTTCCAGAAAGACCTTGAAAAGTCTTGAGCTAAAATTCTGGGAGGGTTGGTGGCCGACCGGTGTGGCTGTTGGATATTTAAATGCTGGCGAACCAGACGATGAGAAAAAGAGAATTATTATTGTAGATGAAGAACGGGCACCACTTATTCAAGAAGCATTCAAAATGTATGTGACCGGAGATTACTCAGTCTTTGAAGTTCGCGATGCTTTATACAAAAAGGGATTCAGAACTCACGCCGATAAACGACTGGCTCACAGCAAGATGATCGAGATACTAAAAAATCCTTTTTATTACGGCGAGATGAGGTGGCGAGGATTGATTAATACCGGAAAACACAAACCGCTTATTGATAAAGATTTGTGGGAGCGAGTCCAGCTGGTTATGGCCAAACATAACCGCTATGCTTGCCGACGGCAAAAGTTTAACTTTATTCTGCGAGGTCTGACTTTTTGTGCCAACTGCGGACAAAGATACACGGCTGAACATCATCCTAAGAAAAACAAATCTTATTATCACTGCAACCGGTCTGGCGATCAGATTAAATGCCAAGATAAGTATGTAGAGGTTTGGGACATAGAACAGCAGGTTGCCAACTTATTCAAGTACATAGAATTCACTCCCAATTTTACCGACAGACTGGTGACCAAAATTGAAAAGATTTATAGCAGTCGCAAGGAAGTGATTAATAAAGACAAACGAGGCTTGAATACTCAAAAGATGATGTTTGAAAAGAAACGGGATACAGCCGAGGAAAAACTATTTGCCGGACTTATCACGGATGATGATTTCACTAGAATAAAAGTGAAAATCAAAGAACAGCTCGAACTATTGCAAGACGAACTGTATGTCCAAGATAAAAAACTCAATATGAGAATCGATGAACTGCAAGATATGCTCTTATTCGTCCGCAACGCTTACGAAGCCTATACCAAATCACCGGATGAAATGAAACGATTGTTCCTTGGCCTTTACTGGGAGAGATTCGAGGTGGCTGACAAAAAAATCCAAACCGTAATACCATCACCGATCATTAGAGGACTGATGCAAGCCGAGGACATGGTCTTTACCAAGAAATACAAAGAGATCACCGGTCCGAGGATAATAACCGACTTGGCTGTAGAATTTACCCCATTCATAGCGGGCAAATCAAAATCTAAGATTGCCCCTAAAACGCAAAAATCCCGACAAATTGCCGAGATTCCTGCAATGATATCCAATCAACCGAACTCGGTTATATTAGATACCGTCTGGGGTGACCACTGGGAATCGAACCCAGATTTTTGCTTCCACAAAGCAAAGTCCTAACCGTTGAACGATGGCCACCATTATTTGCATTGTTCCTTGTGTTTAATTAGGAATTTATGCTTCTCTAGACTATCATAATGAACCAATGAATGGCAATTGTGGCAAAGCCATGTTAAATTTTTTAAATTATTATTTCTGTGATTTTCATCGATATGGTGAGTGACAAGCACCCTTGTATCTTTTTCCCCACAATAACTACAAACCTGCGGAACATTATGCCGTTTTAGTATACTCTGGTAAGAATTTTTACCATCTTTGAAAGAAGCGTGTTTAGACCCAATAAACTCGGCATTTCTCCATTTAGTTTGACAAGATTTGTTACAAAAAAAATTTCCACTCTTGGAATGACTCAGTTGGGTAAATGTTTTCATTAATTCCTTACCGCAGATAAAACAAAACACTTTTTGTCTGACACGAGTTCCTAAGTTTTTACAATTTATAGAACAATATATACCCCAACCTCTTCTTACATGAGACGGCCTTGGATAAAATTTTGTATTACAAACCTTACAATACGATGTCATATCTTTTGTCTTTTTAATAATACTTTTAATTCTTTTTTGTAATTATGAACTAAAAAATGACAATTCCTACAGAGCCATGTTAGATTCTGCATATTGTTATTTTTTCTATTCTTGTCAATATGATGCACACAAAGTATTCTTGTATCGTTTTTTCCGCACGAAACACAAATTTGTTTTGAATTTGTCCTTTTAAAAAGATTTTTATACGACGACATACCACCGGCCCAGTTAGGGTGTTTGTCTGCTCTTTGTTGTTCTCCTAGCCATAAATTACTGCAATTTATGCTGCAAAAATATTTTTTATTCTTCGATCTTTTTAAATCTTTCAGTGATTTGTAAACAACTTTCTTACAAACAAAGCATGTGACATTCTTTCCTTTTCTTCTACCTTGTTCTGAACAATTTATTGAGCAATAATGTTTTAAGCTCAGTTTCAACTGAGATTTTTTTCTCCTAAATTTCTTACCACAAATATTACAAACAACATTTTTCATATGTTTATTATATAAAACATATTTAGAAATGTAAACACTCAATTCTGTGGCTATAATTATTTGTAACTAGGTGCTTTCTCCTCAACATTAGATTTATAGCTACTTAGTCTAGCAAGAGCATAAAGCAAACTAGACAAACGGTTGAGGTACGCCATTGTATCTGGACTTAATTTTACCTTTCCTTCCTCAACCACCACAACCGCTCTGCGCTCTGCTCTACGAGAAATCGTGCGAGCGATATCAAATAAAGCCCCACACTCTGTACTACCGGAAATGAAAAAGGTTTTTATAGGTGGAAGTTCACGCTCTATACCATCAACAATTGTTTCTACCTCCACAACTTTCTCTCTCTCAATTTTTTTCGACGCACCGGCCATTTCTGCTTGAATTATAAAAAGATTCTCTTGCATTGTGTTTACAATGTCTGAGAAAAATAATCCACTCGCTGTTTTTAATTTCTCTTTTCGCGAACTGAACTTACAAAGTCCTAGAAAAGAATTTGTTTCATCAAGAGAACCAAGCGCTTCGGCGACAGACGAGCTTTTTGATATCCTCTGGTCGCAACCAAAAGTTTTAGTTGTTCCTCCATCCCCTTTTCTTGTATAGAGCATAATAAAATATAGCTATCAACTATAAATACTATCACAAATTGTGCCCGGGAGAGGACTCGAAACTTACAGTTTCAGTATCCTAATTGGCCCCTCACCCAGCTAACAATATTTTCTTCTAACAATAAACGTTATTGATTCAATCTTTTCATGACTGGGTGAGGGGCTCAATCAGGCTTCAAGTCCTCTCCGTAAATGCCCCCGGCATTTACTCCGCGCCTAAAAATTCCCTAACGGTAATTAATGTGTCTGTATTGTACCAAACTCGCACCTATTTCCAAAACAAAGTGAGGTAATGACTTCGCACGCTCCGCGTGCGTGGTGGCTTGAAACTGCCTCGTACGCTCCGATCGCGCTGTGACGCACCTCGACCGCACTCGCGGACTCATGCGGGCAAAAACCAAAAATTTTCCTTACCTTTCATATTTTCCTCGGCGGGGGTGTGGGGGGAGCCGACAA
>JABMOB010000030.1 GCA_013204345.1 Parcubacteria group bacterium
ATACCGTGTCGAAATGAAGAATTTTATATAAAGAAATGCTTAGAGTCTGTTGCTAAACAAAATTATCCAAAACAAAAAATCGATGTCATTGTTGTTGATAGAATGTCGACAGATTCTACAAGAGAAGTGGTTTCCAGTTTTAATAGTATTTTAAATATCAAAATTTTAGATAATCACAAAATATTTACACCTTTTGCCTTAAATATGGCTGTAAAAATAGCTAAGGGAGATGTTTTGGCTAGAATAGACGCACATTCATACGTTGAATCAAATTACATTAGAGATTGTGTTAAGGCTCTATATGATTATAGTGCTGATAGTGTTGGAGGTTTGTTAGATACTCTTCCTAGAAGAGATTATCTTATCGACACAGTGGTCGTGCGTGCTTTTGCAAACAGATTTGGTACCGGAAATTCTTATTACAAAATTGGTTCCAAAGAAGTTAGAGAGACTGATACCACGACCTTTTTTTGTTGTCGTAAGGAGGTTTTTGAAAAAAATGGTTTATTCAATGAGCGTTTAGTTAGAACCCAGGATATGGAGTGGCATAAAAGGTTAAAAAGGTCAGGTGGGCGTATTCTAGTTCTACCTAATGTCGTGGTTCATTACTATATAAAATCAGATTTTTTTGGTTTCTTGAAACATAACTTTAAAAATGGTATCTGGTCAGTTTTGCCATTTAAATACTCCGACCATTCTCCTGTGTCAGCAAGACATTTAGTTCCATTAGTCTTTGTTTTGAGTCTTTTGTTTTTTAGTATAGGCTCGTTATGGTCCAATCTATTTTTGTATATCTTTTTATTTATTTTAATTTCTTATTTATTACTTTCTTTATTTTTTTCAATTAGAATAGCTAATAAGGAGAAGAATTTTATCTTTGCTCTAATCAGCCCTATTGTTTTTCTTAATATTCATCTAGGTTATGGTATAGGATCTTTGGTTGGTTTAATTTTATTACTTAAGCCGAGTCATTATGAAGCCGATTATTGAGAATAGAAAAAAAGAGGAAGAGAAACATTATGACACTCGTGCCATAAAGACTAGCTTGTTTAATATGGAAAATGGTTCATCATCAATGAATCCGTTTCTAGCTACCCCATATGTATATGCTGAAGATTTTATAAAGGAAAATTACCAGGGTAAAAAAGTTTTGGATTTCGGTTGTGGTTATGGTTTCTTTTCTATTTTTCCTGCAAAAAATGGAGCAAAGGTTATTGGTATTGATATCTCCTCAGAGTCATTAAAAATTTGTAACGCTAGATCAAAAATGTATGGAGTTTCGGAAAATATCGAATTTATAAAAGGGGATTGTGAATCTTTACCATTTGAATCTGAGAGCTTCGATTTGATTTTGAGTTATGGAACAATGTCTTGTTTGAACATTAATAATGCATATCGAGAAATGTCTCGAGTTTTGAAACCAGGAGGTAAGGTGTTGATTGTTGATACTTTGGGCTACAACCCAATTTTGAATCTAAACAGGTGGTTGAAGTTCAAAAAAGGTATTCGAACAAAACATACCCTCGAGCATATTCTTAAAATTAAGGATATTAATCTGGCCAAGCAATATTTTGGAAAAACAGAAGAGATTAAATATTTTGATATAACAACCGTATTTTTAGCTTTCTTTACTGAAAACAGGAGGAGATGGCTCTGGCTTTTTAAGGTATTATTAAAAATAGACAAAATTATTTTGAGTTTACCATTCGTTAAATACCTTGCTTTTAAGGTTGTGTTTGTTTTGTCTGGCCCTAAAAAATGAAAAAGTTACAGGAAGATTTTTTTAAGTTTCTACATTGGAGTGAGAAGTATACTAAAACGGACATGGTCTATCTATTTAAAGGTGGGTCTTGGTTAATTTTGGCGGAAGTTGTTTCCGGGCTTGTTTCGTTAGCTATTTTAGTTGCCTTTGCTAATTGGGCTTCCAAAGAAACTTTTGGGGCCTATCAATTTGTTTTCTCGGCGGTAACTGTTTTGGGGGTTGTTAGTTTACCTGGTATAGATCAGGCCCTGATTAGAGCTGTTGCTAAAGGTAATGAAGGTTCTTTGCGGGTTGCTTTTTGGACGAAGTTATCTTGGTCAACAATAGGGACCATAGTACTTTTGGTTGCAAGTTTTTGGTATTTTATAAATAATAACTTAACTCTAGCTCTAGCTTTTTTGGTAGTAGTTCCTTTTTTTCAACTTAGATTTTCGGCAACAATTTTTCAGGGATTTTGGGAAGGTAAAAAATATTTTAACATAAGTCTTATTTACCGAACTGTTACTGGAATTGGTTTGGCTGTTGCTATGGTTGTCGCTATTTTGTTAACAGATAAGCTCTGGGTTTTGTTGTTGGTATTTTTTACCACCTCAGTATTTTTTAACACTCTATTTTATCTACTTTCACTCAAAAGGGTTCAGAATGATCAGGTTGATGATGAAATGGTTGGTTTTGGTAAACACCTGACAGCTATGAACCTTTTAGAAAAAATTTCCTATGATATTGATAGTGTTGTTTTGTGGGGTCTATTTGGTCCTGCCCAAGTTGTCATCTATACACTGGCCACTAAACCGATTGAGAAATCTAAAGCCTTTATTCCAATTGAAAGATTGGCTCTGCCAATTTTGAGTCAAAAGGGAGTAGATACGGAACATAAGAAAAAGGATATTTTCAAAAAGTTTCTTATGCTTTTTTTGCTCACAATTCCGGCGGCCATATTTCTCATAATGTTAGCTCCTTTTTTATATGGCATAATTTTCCCTAAGTATTTAGAATCTGTTGTTTATTTTAGAGTTCTGTGTGTTTTAATTGCAACATTACCTTTTTCAGTTCTAATTTCATCCTTAGTAGCTGAAATGAAAACAAAATATTTGTATGCTACTCGCTTGGCTGAGCCAATTATAAAAATTCTCTTACTACTTACTTTGGCACCGATTTTTGGTATTTGGGGAGTTGTCGTGGCTATTTTAGTATCTGAATTGCTTCGAGACGCTATTGGCACATATTTCTTTTGGAAGATGTGATAACGTGGTTTATTGCGAGCGTAGGCTCCAAATATATAGAAATCTAATTCAAGTGGGCGGTACAAGATTCGAACTTGTGACATCAACAACGTCAATGTTGCGCTCTACCAACTGAGCTAACCGCCCCTCACCCAGGTATTCTTAAACGACGCTTGATGAAATTCTCTGTTTTAATGCGACGTATGCCTGAGAATGTTTTTTCAACTGTTTCTCTCCTTCCTTTGCATCGCTTGATGCTACATAAGCTTCGTAGTAAGCGAGCTTAAACGGTGCCTTATGTTTCGTGGAAATGTTCTTTCCACCATTATGTTCCATCAAGCGTCGTTTAAGATCATTTGTATAACCAATGTACAGTTCCTTAACTTTCAGTGATTTTAACACATATACGTAATACATATATTATTTTCTAAATTGTGACCCTACCGGGAATCGAACCCGGATTTTAAGCTTGAAAAGCTCACGTCCTAACCGTTAGACGATAGGGCCATTGATTTGTCTAAAACACCGCAAAATCATAGCATTTTTTGAAAAAAAAGCAAAAAAATGCTAGCCTTAGGTCTGCATTTAGGGAGGGTTGGCAGAGTGGTCTAATGCGCCGCATTCGAAACGCGGTTGGGAGAAATCCCTCAGAGGTTCAAATCCTCTACCCTCCGCATTCAAAAGTTTTGGTAAAAGATAAAATTCTATAACTCCCATTTGACACATTCGTAAAAAAACATAGTATTTGTTTAGAACAGCTCTGTAAACCCTATAGATAGAGGAGCAAATCGCTATGTTTTTAGTGCTTGTTTACCACGAAAGCGGTAATGGTATTGTCGCGAGTCCTGCTTTAATCACAAATGTCCCAACCAAGGCGCTTGAGACAGCTAGGCAGGTTGAGGACCTAGGTTACGACATGAATGGCTCGAAAAGTGCGGTTGTTATTTTACGTCCACACATCGAACATGTTTTTCTGAAGGAAGATTTCGAAATTATCAGCAAGGTTCCCAAAGGGCACCCCATTGTCTTTGAACGCCGTAGGGTGGGTGATGGTTGGGTTGAAATTTGGATTCAGGAAAAGTTCAAAGGTGTTCTTGAGGGCGAACCCGAAGAAGTACAAACAGCATGAAGTCGTTTTTTTATCGTAAATCGTATTCGCACCAGTCAGATTTTGACCGGTGCGATTTTTTTGCCTAATTTATTAATAAATATTCTGAACTATTTTAGCCCTATATAACTCAAAAACTCCGTTTGCTATTCCGGTATCCTATTAGTATGCTATGGGCAGACCGTACCTAATCATCGTAATAAAAAATGAGGAGTATTTAATATGTGTGGAATAGTTGGATCGTGGTTCCCATCGGCTGTAGGTCGGGTAAAGAGTATCAACCCCGCAGAGTTCACTTCTCTAATGTTGGCTGGTTTACAACACAGAGGACATCATGCGGCTGGTTTAGTGGTTGCACGTCATGGGGACAAAGAAAGTTTTCATGATGCAGCAAGAGGAGTTGGCTTGGTTTTCGACGTTTTAACCGAAGAAGTAATTCGAAGAGAACGTCACTGCCATTGTGCTCTTGGACACAATTTGTATCAGACTTGCGGACACAATTTGCAACGCAATGTTCAGCCGTTCTTAAACATTATTGCTGATGGTACAGAACAAGAGCAGATCGCTGTTTCTCACAATGGTAATCTGACACAAAATCAAGAGGGTGCTCGTCCAAGTGATAGTGACTCATGGTGTTTTTTGGAAAGTTTCGCTCGAGTATCTAACGAGTTACCGCTACATTTGCGTATCCTAAATTCACTTAGGCCACTTTCTGGTGCGTATGCTCTTGTTTACCTTCACCAAGATAAACAAGGTAAATGTAGTTTGGTTTGTGTTCGCGACCCAAACGGCTTTCGTCCACTCTATCTTGCTGAATACCATTTCATTGTAAGAGGTAAAAAGCGGATAGGGTATCTTGCAGGGTCAGAAACAAGAGCTTTTGATAGAATTGGTGTGGATAAATGTCGAGAGGTGCAACCTGGTGAGATCGTTGTTATAAACGACAATGGAGTTCGGTCCTTTCAATCAACGGCAAAAGGGTGGGCAAACCAACCCGAGAAACCCTGTGTATTTGAATTGCCATACTTCGCTGGTGTTAATAGTCAGGTTCGGTCAAAAGAGCCACTTGAAGCTCTCGAGGTCAGAGAAGCTCTTGGTGTGCGCACTGCGATAGAGTTTTGTGAATGCCATCCAGATATTAAGGTCGAGGCTGTTGTAGAGGTTCCAGACTCGTCTAGACCACAAGCCTCTGGTGTTTCAAAAGCGCTCGGTATAGCGCGACGTGATGTAATTTTCAGAAACCACGGTGCAGGTCGGACATTCACTGAGCTCCAAGGGTCTATTGTCGAGAAAATCCTGAGAAAGTTCGGCTTCTCCGTAAGTCGTATTAGGAGTTTGAAATCTATAGCTCTTGTTGACGATTCCATTGTGAGAGGTAACACACTTCGGGAGGTTGCCGCGTACATTAAGAAGATTAATCCACATATCCAAATACATGCCCTGATCGCCTATCCGCCAGTAATTTGCCCATGTTTTTTTGGCATCGCTATGTCTACAGTCAAAGAACTGGCACGGCATAAGTATGGAGATATTGGAGAAATGGCTCGAAAGCTTAATGTGGATACCTTGTTTTTTATTAGTTACGAAGGGTTTTTCCAGACCATCGAATCGTTGACCGGTTATCCGGAAAGCGGGTGGTGTACGGCTTGTATCAGTGGCAGTATGCCAATTGAAGTTGTACGTCGACAGTATCAGGAAGAGCTCGTTAAATTTTCATTGTTGCAGAAATAAAACCAACACTTGACATCGTCTACCCAGAAGGGTGGGCGATTTTCTTTTTCTTGATAAAGTGGATACTTGATTTACTTGTCTATTATTTAGTATGCAGATGTATATAAATGTCCTCTAGGGCTTTGACGGCGTCTCCTGTGGCTATGTTGTTTTGGTGGTACATACCATCTGTACAATCACCAGCTGCCCAAAGGCCTGGAACTTCAGTTTGTTGGTTTTTAGGATTCACCGGTATTTGATTTATTTTATTTAGTTTTACCAAATCTTTCACAAAATACGTAGTTGGTAATAGGCCTATTTCCACAAATATTCCATCTATCGGCATTTCAATTTTTTCTTTAGTTTTAGCGTCTTCATAAACTAAAGCATTAACAAATTTATCTCCCTTTACTTCAGTCGGTACCGCATTCATTATTATTTTTGTTTTTGGGTTAGATGAGATTTTTTCTACTGTAATGGGGTCAGCTTTAAAATTATCACTTCTGTTTAATATTGTGACACTTTTTGCATAAGCCAAGAGCTGAGCTGCTGTTTCAAACGCAGCATTACCACCTCCGATAACCGCAACATCTTTATCAGCAAATAGGGGACCATCACATGATGCACAATAGGTTAGTCCTTTATTATCAAATTCTTCTGCACCTGGGACATCTAGTTTGCGTCGGTAGCTTCCTGTGGTAACTAGAACAGTTTTTGTCTCATAATTATTGTCACCGGTATCTACTTTAAAAATTTCACCATCTTTTTCTATTTTTGCCACTTTCACCCCTTCTTTTATATCAACAATATTACCTGCGTATGCTTCCAAGTGTTTTTTTAAATCTTCAGCAAGTTTGTTTCCGGATATTGAGATTGTTCCGATCCAATTTTGAATGTCTTCAGACACAGTGCTTTGTCCACCAAAAGTATCCGTTATGAAAACAGTTTTTAATTGTTTTCGGGCAGCATAAACTCCAGCCGCAACTCCCGCTGGCCCGCCTCCAACTATGCAAAGATCATATAATTTGTTCATGGTTTATAAAAATACTAATATACTAATGGCAACAAATGGACACAATTCTAAACATTAGTAGCCATTCGTAGATTGGTACTCATTCGTAGATTGGTATTATGTTACTTTAATTTTGATCTCCTCAAGAATGCTGGCACTGCACCCCAGTCATCATCGTTGTCTTCTAC
Organism: Parcubacteria group bacterium; assembly: GCA_013204345.1. GTDB lineage: Bacteria > Patescibacteriota > Minisyncoccia > Phycocordibacterales > JABMOB01 > JABMOB01. The sequence goes on from JABMOB010000030.1 coordinate 7,004, forward strand.
TACTTCAGTTTTCTTTGTCTCAACAGCTTTTGTTTCTTTTGTATCATTTGGGGGTGTGATTGAGTTGTAAATTTTCCCTTTTTCTGTGTCTTTATCGGCACCAAACAAGGTCTTTTTTTCTATACTTTCTGGAAATCCAGAAGCAATAACTGTAATCTTTATTTCGTTTTTCTTTAGTCTGTCATCACGAACCGTTCCGAAAATAATTCTTGCGTTTGGATCTGCAGATTCAGTAATAATTTTTGCGGCGTCTTGAATTTCAAACATTGTTAGATCTTCACCGCCAGCGATAGAGAACAATACACCTTTTGCTCCAGAAATTGAGATATCCAAAAGAGGGGAATTGATCGCCATCTTTGCAGCTTCTTCGGCTCGTTTTTCGCCAACAGCGCGTCCGATACCCATAAGTGCCCCACCGGCATTTTCCATAACTGCTCGTATATCGGCAAAGTCGATGTTGATAATTCCGGGATTTGTAATAAGGTCTGATATACCTTCGACAGCATACCTTAAAACATCATCGCATTTTGCAAAAGCTTCTTTTGCAGTTGTTTCTTTGTCTATTGTTGAAAGAAGGCGGTCGTTTGGAATAATGATAATCGCATCCACAGATCTTTTTAGTTCTTCAAGACCTTGTTCTGCAAATTTCATTCTTTGTGTACCTTCAAAGAAAAATGGTTTTGTAGCGACGGCGACAGTCAGGGCATCAAGTTCTTTTGCGATCCGCGCGACCTCTGGCGCAGCTCCTGTATATGTTCCTCCTCCAAGTCCACCTGCAACAAAAACCATATCAGCACCTTTGAGGGCTTCTTGGATTTCTTCTTTTGTTTCTTCAGCTGCTCTTTTTCCCAATTCAGGATTCATTCCAGTACCAAGTCCTTTGGTGAGATTTTTACCAATATGAATTTTCTTTTTTGCAAGACAGTGATGCAGGTCCTGTGCATCAGTGTTAATAGCGATAAATTCAACCCCTTTTACTTTTGAGTTGATCATATGGTTCAGTGCGTTTTTTCCGGATCCTCCGCAACCAAGAACTTTTATTCTAGCGAACGCTTCTACTTCTGGTTTGATTTGTGGCATGTGTTTAATGTTAGGCCTTTTCAGGTCATTTTGTATTATTAGTGCCTAAATCATAACAAATAATGGAAAGAAACAACACCTTGTTTTCTAGTGTCTATTGTGTTCTTATTCCGACGATTTTCAGTGGTGTTTTTGGTTTCTAGAGCTAAAGCATTCCGCCAAAGACAGGTGCTCGTCTAGTCATTTCGCCATAAGCGAAGTGACTTAGGGAAGAAATTCCTGGAAGTATTTCAGTAATCCAAATGTTTTCTTCATAAGTTTACCTGAATTTAGTGATCCTTCCGCGCTTGAATTAAAACCTAAAATACATAATCCATACGCCACAGACCAAGATGAATCTTTTACATCTGTTTTGTCTTCTCCTTCTGGATTGAAAACAGCAATTCTTGATGGTAGTTTGAGGGATGTTTTTGCAAAGTCTTCTATTGTAGTTATGCCACCTCCTCCTCCTGTGATTATTATACCAGCGGGAAGTAAACCGTTTCTTCCAATCTTTTTCAAATGAGCCTCAATTAATTCGAATATGTCTGAGAGGCGGGCTGATATAATTTCTTCCAATTTTTTTCGTGGATATGAGGTTGTCGTGACTCCTCCGAGTTTTATATGTTCCGCTTCTTCAAGCGGAATTTTTAATCCTAATGCAATATCGTTTGTAATGTCTGTCCCACCTATTGGGAAAACTTCTAAAGATATCGGAATATTATTTTCAAACACAACAATAGAAACTGTTTCGGCTCCGATGTTTGCCAAAACACACCCAGCCATTTTTTGAGTTTTTGTTAGAGTTACAAAACTTGCCGCGATGGGGGAGGCCATGACGTCTATTACTTTTACACCCGCTTCTTCTACCGTTTCGATTAGGTCGTCCAGGTGATGTTCTAAACACGTTATGAAAAGTGTTCTGGAATCGAGTTTCGTTCCTTTCATCCCGATTGGTTTACCCAAGACTATTTTGCCTTCTATTTTATATTGTAAGGGTACGGCGTGTATTATTTTTCGGTTTAACGAAATTGAGTTTGGTATTTCATCTTCACAAATTTCCAATACTTTTGCGACATCTAGATCGGAGACTTCTCCATCAGCACGTGAAATAACGGTGCTTCCATTTGAAATGATACTCTGGACACCAACACCACCCATAGATATAAAAGCTTTTCTGATTCTAACGCCGGAAGATTTTTCTGCCTGATCAATTGCCTCTTTGATACTTCGTATAGCATCATCCCCATTTATAATATAGCCGTGACGAAGTCCTTTTGACTCGGCGAAACCAGAGCCGATTATACGAGGAGTGTATTTATCATTTTCTTTTACGTTTTCAGCAACTACAACCTTTACTTGGTATGTTCCGATGTCTATTCCTACTGTGATATTTCGTGACATTGTAGAGCTTTGGAAAATTATTTTTATAAGAAAATGCTAGACACCAAATTTTTTTCTGAATTTAGTTTCTTCATCCTCCATTCTACTACTATGTTCGAATCCTTTCAAATGCACTAAACCGTGGATAAATAAGAAAGCAATAAAATTTTCAAATTTCCTGTCAAATTTAGGAGCATTTTTAGAGGCCTTTTTAAGGTTTATAAAAATCTCACCGCCTTTGTCACTTAGTGGGAAACTCAGTATATCCGTAGGCTTATCTTTATCTCTATATGATCTATTTAATTTACGAGAAAGTTTATCTCCTATAAAAACAATACTAAGCTCGTAATTTTTCCCCAAAATTTTTTCTTTGATAGAGTCAAAAGGCAAGCGTGGAAGCTTGCCTTTGGTCATATTCTTTATTGATGTTTTTTTCTTAGAGCTAAACATTATCTAGAAAATCTAGTGAACTTTTCTGGCATTTTCCCCATTTTTATAAGTTCAAGTATGTTTTTTTTATGCTCCATAGATTTTAAGGTCTTTTTCTTTTTTACATATCCAGAAGCGACACGCTGACTGTATCGTATACCTCTAACTCGGGGGAGTATTCCTGAGCCTTGGACACGTCGAGTAAACCTCTTTATAAGGTTTATGTTGTTCTCATTTGCGTTTTTCTCCACTTGGACATTGGTTGCCATAGGGGGACATAATAGCATAACCAAACTTGTTATGCAAGTTTGGTTAGTCGAAAGCCTGCCGGCAGGCAGGTCGAAAGTCTTAAAGTCCATAAAGCCGGTGCCCTTATTTCTTTACTTTATAGACCTGTCTGCCGTCTACCTATGTCGAGCACGGCAGACAGGTTCTCGGCACAGGCAGGCTTTTAGACTTTATGGACTACCTTACCTTCTTTAAATATTTTGGTAAGTCTTCTATTTTTACAGTTTCTTGCGATCTTGTTGTTGCATTCCTTACGACGATAGTGTCTTCCATGGCTTCTTTTACACCCATGATGAGTAAATGAGAAGATTTTAAATTTTCAGCAGATGCTAATTGTGGTCCAAATTTGTCTTTACTTAGGGAGTGATAAACAGAAATTTTCGCTTTTCGGAGTGATTCTATGATTCCGAGACTTTTTAGTTTTGCTTGAAAACCCATTTGGACAAAATAAAATTTTGTTTTAGGAACTTTTTTTAAAGTGAATTTCTTTTTTTCTTTTATATTTTTCTTATAATGAATTGAAACACTCATAACAGAAATATCTTTTTTAAATCCCAATTTTTTTCCGATGTGATTGTGTCGAGTACCCACAGCCAAAAGGTTAGAATCTTTTTTTGATTCACCAACTTTTCGTATTTCAAACATTGTATGTGAACAGTATTGTTTGTTTCCTACTAAACCGTTATTTATTTTATATGGAATATTGAGCGTCTCTAGATACTCAAGTACTTCTTTGAAGTTTTGAATACTAGATTCTGATAAAAAATTCATTAATTTTGGAGCATTTTCATGAAAAGCCCCACATTTTTCTGGAGGACATCGCAATATATCAAAAACATCATTTTTGAACATTTGCCTCAATTCGGATGGAAGTTCATTTATATTCTTTCTAAAATAAGTGGAAAGTTCGTGTTCACATTTGGTAATCGATTCTTTGTCGCCCATATTATTGATATCCACAGACAAGTCATCAAAACCTTCTTCATTTAAAATAGCTATTGTTGTTTTTATAATGAGGGCTTCTGCAACACTGTTTGGCGCACCTATGATTTCCAAATCACACGAAGAGTATCCACTTTTTTTCTTTGTAGCACTACCTCCATATGGTTTTTTGAAGTAGATCATAACTGGATGTGGCATTGCGGTCATGTTCCACTCTTTGTATGTACGCAAGAGACACACCTTTTCTTTCAAGAGTGGGGAAAGATGGTCAATACTTTTTTTTGCGTCTTGGCATTCTTCGTAAATAGATTTTGCTTTGCGTATATCGTCCTTACTTATTTGCGGGGTTTTTATTGGCAAGAAACCATAATGCATTGCAACTTCTGCTGATTTGTCAAAATCTTTTAAAGTAAAAACAAGTTGTTCTTTTAAACGCACTTTTTCTTTTTGTGCGTTTCGTATTTTTTCTCGTCGTTCTTTTATTATAGTAGCTTTGGAATTGTATGCACTCACAGTATTTTTGAAAAAATATTAAATTCACTCGTTCCTCTCAATTTATCTACCTATCTCTCGGTCAATGTTTATTTCTCGCTGTAATCACCAGGGAACAAGGATACGAGAGTTACTGGTAGAAGTCTCAAAACTGGTCTACCGATAATAAAATTTTTTGCTACAGGTCCCCAATAACGTGAATCAGAGCTGCCGATTCTGTTATCTCCCATTACAAAATACTCATCGTCTCTTAGTGTGACATTTGTATTATTTTGTTTTTTATAAACAACATATGGCTCAGAAAGGACAAAACCATCAGGATTGTCAGTGTTTTTTATCGTTACAATTTCTCCGTTTATTTCCAGGGTTTCTCCTGGAAGGCCGATGATTCTTTTTATATAGTATTTCGATGGATCTTTTGGGTACTTGAAAATGAGAACAGAGCCACGTTGCGGTGTTTCAAAGTGATATGTCAGCTGGTCAACTATGAGGTATTGGCCTGTTTCAAAAGTCGGATCCATTGATGCACCACTTACGATAAATGGTTGGGCGATATATAGTCTGAATGGGACAATAATAATGACTGCGATGAGGGCAAACTTTAGAATTTCTTTCCAAAAACTTTCTAAAGGTTTTTCTGTTGAAGTAATATTTTTTTCTTCATTCATTTGAAAACAATCTTATTACAAAGACTCGTTTGACGCAATAGGAAAATCAATGTTTTAATGATTTTTGAGTTTAAACAATCAATGGTAAGATATCCTTATGAATATAATTGTTGGTTTGGGGAATCCTGGAGAAGAATACTCTGGTACGAGACACAATACAGGCAGAATTATGCTGGAATATTTTGCCAAAAAAAATAATTTCCCTGAATGGGAGAAAAACAAAAAAATAAACGCTCTTGTTTCCACAAATAAAATTGGAAAAGATAAAGCTATGCTTGTTTTGCCGGAAACTTTTATGAACAAATCCGGCGGAAGTTTGGCATCTCTTATTACGAGCAAGAAAAAAGCCGCAGAGCTTGTCGTCATTTATGATGATCTGGATTTGCCTATTGGTAAATTTAAAATTTCTTTCAATCGTTCATCTGGTGGTCATCGAGGACTGCAGTCAATAATCAAGAAAATAAAAACAGAAGCGTTTGTTCGCATACGTGTCGGTATTTCTCCACTTAGTCCGACGGGAAAACTAAAAAAACCAAAAGGTGATACAGCTGTCGGCGATTTTATTTTAGGAGAGTTTAGGGAAAAAGAAATTGATACTATGAAAGCTGTTGGTAAAAAAGTAGCTGATGCATTGGTAGCGATTGTCTCTGAAGGCCGTGAAAAGGCGATGGGTGAGTGGAATTAAATATCCTCTTTTTCAAAACGCATATAATTTCCTGATGGAAATTTACTATGCTCGTGCCGTCGCACTCCGCAATGTTTTGAAAAAGAGAATATTTAATTTTGTGTAGGTTGGAAATACAAAATTACGAATTAGGAATTGGATATTCTCTTTAGAAAATAAAGGGGGTTTGCGAGAGATAGAGAAAAGGGTATATTATATTTACATAATGAAAGAATCATTTTCCCCACATCCTTCAATCGAAGCTTTGCCTCTAAAAGATAGATTGAGAAGGTTTTTACGCCCCGCTGTTTTGGCAATGGCTTTGGGGTCAAGTTCGCTTGTTTCTATTGGATGTGATGGGGAAACAGAAAAACCTACAATAAAATCAGGTCAAGATCAGTCTCAGGTAGAGTCATCGTCTAATCCAAGAAGTTCCCGATCTCTTGAAAGACAACATCAGAGAGGGCAGGAGGAAGCAAAACGTAGAGAAGAGGTAAAAAGAAATGAGGATCGGGTATTGAGGCTTGCCGTAGAGAAAAAAATCATTAGTGAGGAGGATCTTAGGGGTACTGTGAGACATCGTATAAAATATGTCACCGTAGGAAATGTTGTGGTGGAGGCGACTGTCGATGATATCTCGGTGCCTATCGAAAGACAAGATCTTAGTGAAGATGATATAAAAAAATTACAATTTGTGGTGAATTTGAACAATGATAATTCTCATACCACATCAATACTAGAGGGGTTGGGTATTTCTAGAAATAATTGATAATAACTATGGAGGCAAAATTTATTCTTTCACAACTTGGTTTAGAAAATCTTTCTTTGGACGATCAGTCTGCTATTTTGGGTACACTCGAGGGAGAGATTTATGGTCGCATTATCGATCACTGTGTAGATAGTTTGGGTGGTGGTGCGAAAACAAAACTTGAAGAATTAATTGGTACAAATTCCCCAGAAGCTGTGATTAGTTTTCTCAAAGAAAATGTTCCTAATTTTGAAGAAACCATAAAAACAATATCAAAAGAAGTGGTAAAAAATTATAAGAAAGAGAAGGTGGCGTAAAAGAAATCTAATTTATTATTACTTCATATAATAAACTTTCAATACCTACGTCATTTCAGGCCTTATTTTAAGGCTTTTTTGGCGTCATTTTAGATTCTTAAAATGCTTGACATATTATACATAGTATGCTATACTTAAAGAGTATCGTTCGTTGAGTTTCTGGTATCTATCTAACACCTTTGGAAAGGAACCACGCATGTCGATGTTGAACAAGAAAGTTGTGTTGATTGGAATCTTTGTTGGGATGTTCTGTTTCGGGCTTTTCCTCCGGCACCACTACGTCTCGGCCGCCCAGGCGGACTCGCCGACGGAAGTTTCCGTCTCGACAGCGACGACCCAGCCGGTCATCGCGACTGTGGAATCGGCTATCGAATTGCCGTCCACCGTTTCGATTCAGCCGGTCGATTCGATTGGCTACGTTCTGATCCGTGTGGAAGAGGAGGTGGCCATGGCTATCCTTACGGAGAGCCGAGCTGGTCGAAGCATTGCTGGCGACGGCAATGTCCTGGACAATCCGAAGCTCTTTCCGGCGAAACTCGGAGTCGTCGGATTTGGCCGGCACAGTGCGGAAGGGGGGCGTGAGTTGGGATATCTGGTGTGGAATTCGAAATCGGGTGAGTACGTGTACGAACCCGACTTCAGACCAACCGGTTCTTTCTATCTCGTCCTTTGGCCGAAAGAGAGGGATCAGAACTGACATCAGAAAGGCGGAGGAGTTGGCCTAGAACAACTCCAAAACCCCGAACGTTGTACGCGTTCGGGGTTTTTCTTTTTATCCATTAAACATTATTGAAGGTAAATATCACAATGTTATTTTCCTTAACGTGAAATGTTACGATATATCGTAACATTTTGTTTGATATAACAAACAAAATATCTCTTAATTTGATATATAAAATACAAAAAATTCCGGATTATACCGGAAAGTTTTGTATGGATCTTTGTGTAATATATTATACAAAGCCATTTGTTCTGTTTTGTCTCTCGGTTATTTTTCGTCTGCCTTTTTCTCGTCTTTGTCTACAAAAGATAATGCCATCTTTTGTTCTTTTGGATCAAACAAAGTTATTTTGAATGTATAATTTTTGCCGAGACTTAGTTTCTCTCGTAGTTTCGCTTCACTACCAAATTCATAAATATGAACCAGTCCCGCAACACCTTCTTCGATAGAAGCAAGTGCGCCATGTTTGTTGAATTTAATTACAACACCCTCTACAACATCGTCTTTTTTGTATTTTTTTGATGCCTCGGTCCATGGGTTTTCTTTAAGAGCTTTGATTGATAGAGAAATTTTGCCTTCTTTTATTTCAATAATTTTTACTTTTACTTTTTCTCCAATTTTGAACATTGATTTTGGATTTTCTACAAGTGCCCAGTCTATTTCAGAAATGTGCACGAGACCTTCCAAACCTTCCTCTAGCTTCACGAAGACTCCAAAGTCCACCATACCAGTTATTTCTCCTTCCACCTCCTCTCCTACTTCGTATTTACCAATAATTTTCTCTTTATTTTTTGATTCAGGGCTTTTCTCGGAGAAGATGAGCTTTCCTTCTTTTGGTAATGCTCCGATGATAGCTACCGAAATTCTTTCTCCGATAAGTTTTTTCAACTCATCTAAAATCTTATCTTTGTCTCCATCTGATACGCGCGGGTAGTGTTCTGTTTTGAGTTGTGAAGCAGGAAGGAAACCTTGAATACCTTGCCATGCAAGAATAAGACCTCCCTTGTTGGCCTCTTGGACAACAAGTTCAATAATAGTTTTGTTTTTGATCGCTTCTTCTACCTCGTTCCAAATAATAGCTTGGCGAGCTTCTTTCAGGGAAATTTCTATGTAGCCGTCTTTGTTATTTATTGAGACAACTTTTCCAGCAACATTATCTCCGACATTTATTCGGCGAATAATATCGCGAGCATTCATAAACTCACGACCAAAAATTATTCCTGTGCCGATAGGACCAAGATCCACATAAACTGCATTTTTTTCTATAGCGATAACAGAGCCCTCAATAACATCTTCTACAGATGGAGGAGTTTTTGTGTCGTTTAGGAGTTTGGTCATCAACGACTCTTTTTTTGGTTTTACCTCTGCGTCGCTGTCCACATCTGCTACAGTGCTAGCCTTTTTTGCTATTTTAATAACTTCTTTTTTTTCAACCTCTTCTGTTTCTTTAATTTCGTCTACTTTCTTATCTTTAGTTTTAAATAATGACATGTTGATTATGGCAGGAGGCAGAGTCAATTATGAATTTAGAATTATGAATTACGAATTTTGATGTCGATGCACCATAAATTCATAATTCGTAATTATTAATTTGAAATTGAATTTGTTTAGCTCCTACTGTGACTATTAATACCTTTGAGTCAATTAGAAATTTCAAATTATGAATTACGAGTTGAATGTGTTGCATTCAATTCATAATTCGTAATTATTAATTAATAATTACTCTGAATCCCTATAGGGACAGGCAGGGGTTAATTATGCACAAATTGTCTGAAAAGTCCACTTTGTTTCTGGGTTTAACTATAAAGTGGGGTTGGGGTATAGGGGCGATATATCGCCCCTATATACTAATTACTAAATAATTTTTATTTTTTTAAAATATGCTACAATAGCCAAATCATGATAATTACATATCTAGGCGTAGAGGCATTTAAGGTTCAATTTGGTGATATTGTATTGGCCTTTAATCCTGTTTCAAAAGAGTCAAAATTTAAACAATCTCGTTTTGGGGCCGATATCGCTTTGGTGTCATTGAACGACAAAGATTTAAATGGTGTGGAAAATTTATCTCACGGTGATAGGGCTCCTTTTATTGTTTCTGGTCCTGGTGAGTATGAAATCAAAGACGTTTTTATAAAAGGTTTCTTAGAGAGTTCGGAATACGGGGGTAAAAAAAGAATCAACACTATTTATACAGTTTCTTTGGAAGGAATGAATTTATGTTTTCTTGGTGCTTTGGGTGTACCAGAACTTAAGGACGCTACTTCAGAGGCAATTGACGGTGTGGATATTCTTTTTGTACCAATTGGGGGAGAAGGGGTACTTTCGCCTGCAGATGCATATAAATTGGCTGTAAATCTTCAGCCAAAAATAATTATACCGATGCATTATGGTGATGTTGGTGACAAAAATGCCCTTAAGACTTTTTTCAAAGAAGGTGGGGAAGAGACTGTTGCTCCGATAGACAAATTGACTATAAAGAAAAAAGATTTAGAAGGAAAAGAAGGGGACATTGTGGTTCTTGCTCAAGGAGTATAATACCAATATACTAATGTTACGAATTATACGAATGGATACTAATGTTTAATGCTACACATTAGTTGTCATTTGTAGATTAGTATCATTCGTATATTAGTATGTTTAACTCAAATTTTCTCGAAAAACTTAGGAATAAAACTGACAGACACAAACACTGGGTTGCTATTTTTGTGTCATCTATCTTTATTGCTATTGTGTTTGGATTTTGGTCGTTGTCTTTTATCCCACAAATACAAAACGATATAGCCACTTCAAAACAAGAGGCCTTTAGTCTAGCGGCCCCACTTTCAAATTTGCAAAAAGGTGTCGCACAAGCGTACGAAAGTATTACTACCGGGTATAAGCAAATTAATGACACTTTTGGTGGATCGCAAAAATATTCGGCTGGAACATCTAGTGTTCCTGTTGGTTCAACTTCTGTATCTCAATAGACTTGTTTGGTGTTTTTAGTGCGTGCTTTTTACTCGCCCTATTAAGTTTTTAACTTGAAGACTTGAAAATATAGCTGGAATTATGATGCCTTGTATGATATAATAGAAATACGTTATAAATTACAAACGGTTAGTTTTAGTGATTAAAAATTTAGGCGGGTAAATATGGCTGGTAAAAACGAAAAAAAGGACGAAAATAGTGAGAACCAAGGCGCAGAAACAGCGCCTAATAAAAATATAATTCAGAGAAGTATTACGACAGAAATGAAGGAGTCGTTCTTGGATTATGCTATGTCTGTCATCACCGATCGAGCATTACCTGATGTTCGTGACGGTTTGAAGCCTATTCATCGTAGGATTTTGTATACACTCCACGAACTTGGTCTAACGGCTTCTGCAAAGACAAGAAAGTCTGCGAAAATTATTGGAGATGTGACTGGTAACTATCATCCCCACGGTACTGTTGCTGCATACGAAGCACTTGTAAAACTTGCTCAGGATTTTACGATGAGATATCCGCTGGTGATTGGTCAAGGAAACTTTGGTTCTATAGATGGTGATAGTGCGGCTGCAGATAGATATACCGAGGCAAAAATGTCTCGTATTTCAAGCGAAATGCTTCGCGATATTGAAAAAGATACAGTTGATTTCCGTCCAAACTATGAAGGTACTCGCAAGGAGCCTGTGGTTCTTCCAAATGCTGTGCCAAACCTGCTTTTGAATGGTACTTTAGGTATTGCTGTTGGTATGGCGACGAACAT
>JABMOB010000031.1 GCA_013204345.1 Parcubacteria group bacterium
CCGCCAGCGTTCATCCTGAGCTAGGATCAAACTCTTAAATAAAATTTTGAAGTGTAATGTAGCCATGCTTCGCCAGAGGCTATGCAGGGCTAAAAATTACTTCGTAATTTTTAGAACGGAACAAAATAAAGAATATTATTTTTTATGTTGTTATTGTTTTTTGTTTGATCTTTCACTCAAGTACTGTTTCTTGTTTAACAAGAATTGTGGAATCATTTTTGTACCTCTGGACTTCCATCCAGAGTACAAAGAAATAAATATTAGAACTTGCACGTTTTATATACCCTTTCGAGCATATATACGTTCTTAAGTAATCTCAAAGAACAACTCCCTAAGTCACTTCGCCAAAGGCGAATGACTGGGGCAAGCATCCGCCCTTGGCGGAGTGCTACAGCCTCTTAAACCATCCCCTTTGGATGGTTAGGCCTACATTCGCAAAGCAAATGTTTTAGCCACAATTAAGAGGTTTACATAGTATATAGATATATATTTATGAGTCAAGCGTCTGGATTTCCTAGCTCAAAAACCTCATCTGGGACCACGTCTGGAATAGTGTTGCGTAGATTTTTAAACTCCTCTATCACTTTTTTTGCAACATCCAAAGCAAAAGACTGAAAGTTTGGTATTTTGCCTTCCATAAACTTTTTTGACTCATCTGTGACACTTAGAGCGTTAACCGCCTCAAACTCTTTACGCTCATTTTCTGTCAGTTTATTAAAAATAGATATTTGCAACTGTTTAGATATATTGGTCTCTAATTCTTGCAAAATCTCGTTCTGATATTCTTCGGAAAGGCCTTCCAGATTAAGACTTGAAATAATGCTTTTTTTTAATTCCTCTTTGTCAATAAAACCTACCATGAAATTTAGAAAATTGAATTCTTTGTTTAAAAATTAAAGACCACAAGCCTGAGAAAGTAATTCTGACGCCATTTTGTCACAAACAAAACCCGCGCCAATATCGGGTGTTTTTTCAGCAGATAAACGCTGACTTTGGGCACGCAAAGCCTCTTGATTTTGGGTAAGGTTTTGACCTTCAAATGTTGGAGCTCCTTCTTTCATTGATTATAGAATGCACAAATTAGACCACAAAGTCAACCCGCACACTAAGTTTCTTATTGTTTTTGTTCTGCCTCTACAAAATATTTAATAACAATTAATCACATTAAAAATCAATATTTTATTTTACGTTGTATTATAAAAGCAGAACAATAAGAAACTTAGTGTGCGGGCAAACCCTCCCTAGAAAATTAACTATTTTAAATACCCAGAAAAACGATTTACCCAAGAAGGATTAGCTGTTGTAATTTCTTTAATTTTCTCTTTGAGCAATTTTTCATCCTTTAAAATCCAGTGGATTATATTAATTTCCATCATACGTGAGTTTAAGAGGTTTGGTTCCATTGCCACTATTTTTTCCACCAAAGGAAATGCCTCAGAATTGCGTCCCTGATAAAGATAGCTTTGAAGCAAACCGGCGTAACCATTTTGATTTTGCGGACTAATATTGATTAATTCTTGAAAAACTTTTTCGGCATCCCTGCTTTTTGTTGGATCAAACTTAGCATAAACATTATAAAGTTCGCCTAACACAAAGTGATTTTTGTAATAAAAGGCAGAATTCTTTGGGATATTAGAGAGTTTATTTATCAAAAAATTGAGCTCATCAAAAAAACTTTTGTCTACAATATCACCAACTTTTATACCCAAAGAAGCGTTATAAAAATTTTTAGAAAAACTTTCCAACATCTCGTTTCTTCCTAAATCAGAGCTGTTTAAAGCTTTCTTTATGTAAAACAATTGATTTTCATACGAAATAGGACTGGCTAAAGCTTTGGTAGCATAAAAACTTGACTGTAAGGGCTTTATCACAAAATATACAAATGAAACAGAAAATAACAAAATAGCACCGACAGCAAATATATTATGCGTAGTTTTTTTAGTTTCAGCTTCTATTTTTTGCTGAGGAGAAATAGTGTTGGCAATAAATCCAATAACAAAGAAAAACATAATCAAAGAACTCACCGAATCGACACTCGTCAAATTTTGTATGAAATAAGAACATAACAACGAAGTAAAGATTACTGCCAACCAAAAATTGTTTTTATTGTTTTTATTGTTTTCATCTCTTTTATATAAAAGCCATAAAGAATATATGGTGAAAAAAAATATCGCAAAATAAGAAACGAACCCGACTACGCCAGTTTCGGTTAAATTTTTCCAAATTATATTGTGCGGATTATCATACCAAAAACCGTGGCCACATTTATCAGTACCTAAACAAGGGTTGTAGTATTCTATAAAAGGGATAGAAAAATTTGCCAAACCCCACCCTAGAATTGGTTTTTCTTTAAATCCCTCCCGAGCAATGTCCCAAACAATCGTCCTTCCGTCTAAAGTACCTGTTTTTGTAAAATTCAAAATTTCTTGGGAAACTTGGCTGTTTGGAATAAAATTAATAAAAATAACAACAATTCCCAAAGAAAGAAACAGAAAAGCGATAAAAGCTCCAATAATTTTCAGTACCCTATTGCTTTTGGAAACAATCCAAAAAATAAAAACTAATAAAATACCTAGAGTGAAAGCCGCGAAAGATGCCTTTCCCCTAACATTAAAAATTAATCCCAACATAATTATAACCAAATTGAAAAAATAGAAAATTTTAAGATTTTTTTTGATGTCAGGAAGCAAGAAAAGATAAAAGGAAATAAAAACATTAAAAAGAAGATACGTTCCCAAAAAGGTGGTGCTGCCAAGGGTCGAACCGTTCAAGAAAAATTTAATATCAACAATCTTTACCTTTTCGAGAAGAGCGATAATACTGACAACAGATGCAACCCCTATAGAAAAAGAAAATAATTTATCCCATAAATCTGTTTTTTTAATCACAGATGAAATTATCAAGAAAAAAGCCAGAAGGTGAAACCAGAAAAGTAGTCCGTCCATCCTTTCATATGTAGACCAAAAACTATTGGGTAAATCTCGGCCAAAAACCGAGGAAACGGTAAGAACCGCCAAAAAAGTTATTACAGCGACTGACACACGATTTAGAGATGGCCTATATATAGGATAATAGATACACAAAATAAAATATACCAGAAGTATGACCTCCACCAGACCCATAAAATATAAAGCTTTAAAACCAGAAAAATGATAGTAAAATGATTGACCAAACACCAAAGGGGTCAATAGCACTAAGAAAGTGCAAATTAAAATAATATTTATAGAAATTTTCTTAAATACTTCTGGCATTTTATCGAAAAAAATTTAAACTAAATATTTCAACCAGGTACGTATTCTTTTACTAAATTCTTCAGGTTTTTTTTGATAAATTTACCATCTTCTCTAGTAATTGATTTTTTTAGATCATTCAACCCTTTTTGTAAGATTTTTTTATTTAAGTATGGCAACTCCGTCACAAAAACCCAACTATTTTTTTTATGTAATTCTTTTTCGTCTTCCGAAACTATTTCTTCGTTAATTTTTTCTCCCTTTCTGGATCCAGTGAAAATAATCTTAATATTTCTTTTTTCTTTTAAACCAAACATACTTATCATTTTTCTCGCGAGATCAAGTACCTTCACAGGATCACCCATATTTAAAACAAATACTTTTCCCCCCTCTCCAACCATAGCAACATACAAAACCAAAAAACAGGCCAAGGATGTGCTCATAAAATAACGCTTCATGTCTGGATGAGTAACTTTCACAGGTCCGCCATTTTTTATTTGATCCAAAAAAATCGGTACGACACTTCCCCGACTACCGATAACGTTTCCAAAACGTACTGACATGAATTTTGTACTTTGTTTTTGTTGCAACGATCCGCAGATAATTTCACCGACTCTCTTGGTCGTACCCATAACAGAAACTGGATTTATTGCCTTATCTGTTGATATAAAAATAAATTTCTCAACAGCAAATTTTTTAGCAATACGTGTGATAATTTCGGTTCCAAATATATTATTTTTTACAGCCTCTTCCGGATATTCCTCCATCAATGGCACATGTTTATAAGCAGCGGCGTGAAAAACAATCTCAGGACATAGCTGTTTAAAAACTTTTTCTATCTTGTTTTCGTCAGTTATATCACCAATAATAGAAATTAAAGATAATCTCGGAAACTTACTTTTCAATTCTTCAGCTAGATTAAAAATACCAGTCTCATCCTGATCAAAGATTATTAGATTTGATAGTTTTAATTTAGCGACTTGTCGACAAAGTTCAGAACCTATAGAACCAGCAGCACCTGTAATCAAAACTTTTTTACCCTTTAAGTAATTTTGGAACAAAGAATTCTTGGGCGGGAGGTGTTTTCTACCGGCTATTTTGTTTATATACGTCTCTAGATTTTTGTCATTAAAAGTCATTGTCGTAAATATTGATATTTTAACATATCATTAAATCTAAATTGCTTTTTGTTTGGTGTAGAAAGTATAAACTTTCTCTCCAGGCTCAAAATTATACAGGCTTCAGCTATGGTCAACTTTACACCAAATTCATTTGCAACTTTTTTACAACAATCGAACCTTTAATAATTCCCAAAACCCTCGTTTCGATTGAATCATAATATGCAGTAAGTGTTATTATTCTTTTTTAAATAACCCAACAAAACCATGGACTACAAAATATTAATAATTACTCAGTTTTATATTGCAACTTCTCCAAAGTAACAAGTAATGGTGATGCAAGAAAAATTGATGAGTATGTACCAGCAATTACTCCGACAAGAAGGACGAACGTAAAATCACGAGTTGATTCCCCACCTAAAAAGTAGAGAGCCGCTAATACAATAAATATTGTAAGTGACGTATTTATAGACCGACCGAATGTTTGGCCTACACTGGTTCCAACAGTATCTTCAAAATTCTCTTTTTTTCGAAAATCTTTATTGATGTGCAAATTCTCTCTCACTCGATCAAATACTACAATAGTGTCGTGGACAGAGTAACCAAGAATTGCCAAGAGTGCCGAAACAAACAAAACGTCAATTTCTCCTCCATGATATCTTATAAACAAAATAAATATTCCTGTAGGGACGATAACATCGTGAGCGAGGGCGATAATTGTAGCTAGACCATATTTCCACGAAGAAACTGGTTCAGAAACTTTTCTAAAAGCAAAAGTTACAAATAAGACTATTCCTATTATTACCACGAGTATCGCTAAAAGTGCCTTAGTACGAAGTTCCTTACCTATAATAGGGCCTATGGTATTAAACCGCTCTTCTTTTACCTCATAAGAACCGTCGCCAGACAAAGTGCTTACAATACTATTTTTTTCTTCTTGAGTTAATTCTCTAGTCCTCAAAATATAATTTTGGTTTCCACTGGGTTGTAAAGAATAGCTGCCTAAAGACAATGATTTCAATCCATCATTCACAATATCACTTGAGGGCCTGTCCTGGCTAAAAGAAACCTCCAAAAGCGAACCTCCCTTAAAGTCAATTCCGAAATTGAAACCATAATAAAACATTGCAAAAATCGACAGACCGACAAGCAGGGCTGAAATCGCAAAAAATATTTTTCTGTATTTTATGACGAACATGATTGATTTTTAAAAATGTAATCCATTACTAAATAAAAACTTAGACAATTTCCCCTCACCTCGCTCTGGACTTACAGCAAAAAGAAAAGTTCTGGAAACCGTAATGGCAGTAAACATACTAACAACGACCCCAATTCCAAAAGTAAGAGCGAAACCTTTTACAGAAGCTGTACCGAGCCAGAAAAGAACAATGGCAGTAATAATACTTGAAATATTGGAATCTCTAATAGAAAGCCAGGCTCGTAGAAAACCTTCTTTTATAGACTCCGAAACATTCTTCCCTTTCTTTAATTCTTCTTTCATTCTTTCAAAAATAAGTACATTTGCATCCACTGCCATACCAATAGACAACACAAATCCAGCAACTCCAGCGGCTGTCAAAGTCACAGGGATAAGTTTAAACAAAAGCAAACTTATAAGAACATACATGATTAGAGAAATAGAGGCCATGAGACCGGGTAATCTATACCAAATTATCAAAAATATAGTAACAAGAAGGAAACCCCACAGACCGGCACGCAATCCGGCAAAAAGAGCTTCTTTACCAAGTGATGCGCCAACACTTTCCGTACCTATTAGTTCGATCGGAACAGGCAATGCACCATAATTTAAATCTCTAACAAGAGTTTTTGCTTGATCGGGGGTGAATGATCCAGAAATTTGAGCTTGCCCATCAGTAATTTCTTCACGAATAACTGGAGTTGAAATAGGGGCACCATCCAGAAATATCGCCAGAGCTTTACCGACATTTTCTCTGGTGATTTTTGCAAAAAGATCTTTCCCTTCTTTGTTGAAGGTAAGAGCAACAGCTGGCTCTTGAGTTGTTTGCTGAAATTCTAATTGCGCATGAGAAAGAAGGCTTCCTGTGAGACCTGTCTGTAAAAAAATATCGTCAATTGATTTTGTTTGTAATTCTTCTTGAGTAAACTTTGAAGCTGAGTCACTTACTAGCCTAAATTCCAAAAGAGGTGTCTGTCCAATAAGCGCGATGGCTTTGTCTATATCAGTAATGCCGGGTAATTCCACAATAAGGCGATGTTCTGTGCCACTACCAGCGACAACTCCCGCATTTTCTACTTGGACAATAGGTTCTGAAACTCCAAAAATATTTACTCGCCTCTCAATAACATCACGAAGACTATCCATTGAATCATCTACACTTCCAGATTCAATTCTAGAAACATCTGCTTTATAAACCAACTGTGTTCCACCATTTAGATCCAACCCAAGTTTAAATGGGAAACGGGCAAAAAATGAGTCTTTGTTAAATTGTGAGGAGTACACAACATAGCCAAAAAAGACCAGAACTATAAGTAATATAAGAGAATATATCCGATGTTTAGACATGTGAAACATTATACCCAAATCGTAAAAAAAATCCAATTCTACTTACATTTTAAGTTTTTTGAAATTATCTGGGTCAATCCATACGCATTTCCATGCGACAAAAGACCGCAATATGAAAATAAGGTTTCAGGCACATACTCCTGTTCCAAACGCCATAGCATATGCCATTTTGTTGTGTTTCGTAATATGCGACGATGGGGAAAATGAACCCACCCTAGAAAATCGACACCGGAACTAAATGTTTGGATATGAACTTTATTTGGATGCAATGATAATTTCAGTTCTGATTCAAGAAATATGGAGATACGAGGAATAAGTGATTCTAAATATAATTTATTCTCATGCAAAATGACAAAATCATCCGCATATCGCACATATTGCAAAACTTTCAATTCCCGCTTTACAAAATGATCGAAAACGTTCATATACACATTTACAAAAAGCTGGCTCGTGAGATTCCCCAAAGGCAACCCAACCCCTACTTTATTTTCTGTACCAAAACTATCAATGATAACCTCGCATAACCACAGCACATTTTTGTTCTTAATATGTTTGGCCAAAATTCCTTTTAGAACTTCGTGGTCAATATTTGCAAAAAACTTTTTAATATCGCATTTTAATACCCAACATGTTTTAGTATGATTTTTAGAAACAATATAAACAAAATCCCTAAAACGGTTCATTGCTTGATGGGTGCCTTTCCCCAAACGACAGGAGTATGAATCATTGATAAACTTACGATCAAAAAATGGCGATAGGGCACGACACAACGCATGATGAACCAATCTATCCCGAACTTCAGCTTTGTGAATGTCTCTCGGTTTTGGATCATTAATTTTGAAACGATAATACTTGCCATGCCGGTACATCTTCGTCTCGAGCTCATAGTTTAACTTGAGTATGTTATCCATAAATCTACAGGTGAACAAAGCGACATCTTTTCTTTTACGCTTACCGAACAAAAACTCCCGCCATGATACAAGCAAATTTTCTACCGATATGATATCTTTGTAAGTATGGAAAATCCTAATTCGTGCCGGCCTGCTTCGCTCTCTCTCCCCCCCCTCTCTCTCTGCAAAATGCCAGCGTCTTGAATCGCATCAAAGATGGATACTTGTTTTGGATGAATGTGACTCCTCATATAGAAAAGGGGGCAAGATACACAATCGGCGCGAGAATTGAAAATAAATTCCTTGACCTTCTTGAAGAGTCTTACGAAACATATTTTACTTCAATTGATAACAAACCTCAAAAAATCGTATCATGTATTTTGCTTTTAGATATTCTGAAATTTCTCGTACACACAACATGGGAACTGAAATTGATATCTCATAAACAGTATATAGAGTTGGGCAAAAAGCTCGAAGAAGTTGGGAAAATGCTTGGTGGATGGAAAAAGAGTCTAGAAAATCCAGAAAAGAAAAACCGCACCATGTAGGGCGCGGAAAAGAAAACTCTTTCGAGAGAGAAAAACGAACTGATTGTCGAGATTCCACCTCTTGTCTGGGTTGGCGGTGTTGCCGTTAAGTTCCAGCTTAGCATCATCGGAGTTGAGGTTGAACACGTTCGGATTGCCATTGCGATCGGTATATGTGCGCTACGCCATCTATGCCACTGCCGATCTAGTTTGTTATTTACAAAAGAGATCTGGCTGTATTTTATATGGGATCTACAATCCTCGAGCATTTCGCACCAAGTTGATTTCTTTTTTTAAGAAAACGCATATCCTCTGCAAAAAGCCTTGACCGTTTGCACTCTCAATATGCGCCAACTGGAAAGGTTTCAAAAAGCCGTAACCGTTTGATTAATCAAACCAAAGATATCATATCAAAATTTTTCATACAAAATACAGAAACAAAAGAGTCAAAGAATACAAAGGATAAAAAGAAACAAAGGGGTTAAGGGTTTAAGATTCCAACTTGCGAGAGAGAAAAACGAACTGATGACCGAGACGCCACCCCTCGTCCGGGTAGGCGGTGCCGCCGTTAAGTACCAGCTCAGCATCACCGGAGTAGAGGTGGAACACGCCCGGATAGCCATAGCGATCGGTAATCTGCTTCATAGCGATAAGCTTCCAATCTTTACCCGGATACTTTAAACGAAGGTGTAGACCAACTTCTGCAGGGCAGAGTTCCAAACCGAGTTCTTCCGTTTTGGCATATATTTCGTCTGTTGTTGCGATTTTAGAGAAACCGAGCTGTGCCACAGTAAATTGTACTAGTTCATAGGTAGTGCCTTCTTTGCTGAATGTGGTTTTGTATAGAATATCTTTTCCCCAGTCAGATAGATAGATTGATTTCTCCTTCAATCTGGCTTCGGCTTGTTTTGGTGATTGGATAGACGGATCAGTTTCCAGAGTATACATAAATATCTTTTTATCTGGGAATGATTCGTAGAGATTGGTTATGCTTGGATGGTTTTTGATTATTCGGTAGGCCTCCATGTTCCATTCACCCACATACGCTTTGGTATTTTTTCTAATTTCATTTGGATTGTGAGCAATTTGGTGTGGTGCACATTCAAAGATTATGAGCATATCTTGTTCAATGTTCCTCTGAGCTCTCAATTCTTCTATACGCGGGTCGCGTTGGTAGCCGAAGCCTTCGATTGGAGAATTGATTTCGTAGAGAAAGATAAGGTCTTGTTTGGTGAGCTGTTCGCCTTTTTCGTGTTTTTGTTCAAGAGAAGTAAGTAATTTCATGTCCTCGCTTTTCTTTTTGTAGCGTTCGCCCTGCCCTCCAAAACCCTTAAGTTTTTCTTCCAGAACCGGAGCAATATACGGGTCAAGATTTTGATTTGGAGCAATGCCTCTCGGGTCTTCGGCTATTTCTTCGTCTTTCATCCTTATCGCCAATCTGGGGATAGTTGGTTTTTTATCGTTGTCTAAAGAATAGTAAACGTAAAAATCACCGCCTGCCAAATGGGATTTGGCTGTATCAGGGTTGGCAGTGCACCATTCCAAAGGGTATCCCTCAAGAGATTTGACGAGCGGCGCCGGATCGGAATTTTTTTCATATTTAACCCATTTTCCTCTAATCTCTTTCAGACCTTCCGTTGAGTACTCCGGCAGTTCAATGAGAAATTGAGCGTAAATTTTTGAGAAATTTTCCGATGAAATTAATTTATGGAATTCTTCATCGTCTAGTTTGACGCTTGTGTTTTCTATATTAACACCGTCTCTTTTTAGTTGCTCAGTCAGGGCACTGACGGTCATAGCCAACGCTCTGGCATTTAATGGCGGGAATGACGCGACCGTTTCTTTGTTTCTTTTTTTAAATACCGCTTTTTCTTTGCCTCCCTCATCAATATTTTTCTTTAAACCGCCCATTTTTGTTATTGACGTGA
>JABMOB010000044.1 GCA_013204345.1 Parcubacteria group bacterium
GGAGTAATAACAATGTAACCTCGCTTCATCGCCGGACCGGGCCGATCGGATTGACCTCCCCACCATCGGAGCAAATCGTCGTTTTTGCGACCTCGAGAGCGAAGAACAATCAACATCGGATAGTTGTGGTGAGGGGAGTATTCGGGCGGGAGTAACACCGAGTATCCGATTTCTGGCGTGTGCCCATTGGGGGTCACACGCACTCGGAATACTTCACCCGGCAAAATGTCGCTGGAGTCGAGAAACGGTGGCAGCCGTGTTGCAAGCTGCATGACGATCTTGGGGCCAATCCCTTCCAAGCGACGGAATTGCTGCAAAAGTTGATCGCATTCCTGCTGATTTTCGGCACGTGCGTATTCCAACAGTGCAAATCGAGCGTCAAACAGTCGAACTGCCTGTTCGAGATCCGTGATCGCATTCACCGCACCGACCAGCCACCCCGAATAGGCCAACGCCAGATGCTGCTCCGGTGTCATTTGAAGATCACTTTCTGCCTTCAGAAATGGGTCTAAACGGGGAAGTGTTTCGAAGTCGAGTTGCTCGCTGATCTCTGATCGTAGTGGTTTCGAACGTTCAATGAGTTTGGGATCTTTGAGATTCGCCTGTCGGTCAATAAGCAAATTTCTTGCTTTTTCAATCATTTGCCGAGAGGTCTCATACTCCGACAGAAACAGCTTGACTTCTTCCATGACGGCACCGCCGGCCTGCTGTCTTGAAAGGGTCTTTGCGTATTCTTCTGCGAGTTGATGCTGACCGGATGTCTTTCTTCGTTTCAGTTCCCGCAGGACCTCTCGGCCAAACTGGTCAATCAACTCCGCACGCGCCGAGTCACAGCGTGTCTTCTGTTCGGGAAAATCCTGAGCAATGGCATCGAGTTCCGCAAAAGCCTCTTGGAAATATTCTGCTTGTCGATAAAAGCTGACAAGCCTCAATCGCGCCGCCGGATCGTCGACCTTGATTTGCTGCCGCAGCATGGCATCGATCGTCGTGACCGGAATCGCTTTCAACGGCATCCCCGACTTCCATTTGTAGTTCAAGCC
>JABMOB010000032.1 GCA_013204345.1 Parcubacteria group bacterium
GAGGACTTGAAACCTGATTGAGCCGAGCATAGCGAGCCAATCAGGGTACTGAAACTGTAAGTTTCAAGATTCCTCTACCCGGCACAAATTGAGCGAAGCGATATTTTGTGCCGGAACGAAAGTACGGGGGTACTTTCGTGGAGGACTTGAAACCTGATTGAGCCGAGCATAGCGAGCCAATCAGGGTACTGAAACTGTAAGTTTCAAGATTCCTCTCCCCGGCACCACATAGCACAAAACCGCTCCGAGCGATTTTTGCTTTGGTGGCGGGAGAAAGTACGGGGGTACTTTCGTGGAGGACTTGAAAACCTTTGATAGTTTTTTGGAGCATATTTTATGAACAAAAAACAGAAAAGGTGACTAAATTCCCAAACACATACACACTGGATTATGATGTAACGCTGTCCTTAAATGCAATGAGATGTTAAAATGTCGGCAACTTAATCATGGAAAATAATTTGATGATTTCAAATAGAAAATTTGTGCTCGAGACTGTTGTATTTGTCTGCGGAGCGGTAGTGATGATTTTTGAATTAGTTGGATCGCGCATCATTGCTCCTTATGTGGGTACCTCGATTTATGCATGGACCAGTTTAATAGGAGTAATCCTTGCGAGTTTGAGTATTGGATACTA
This sequence comes from Parcubacteria group bacterium, assembly GCA_013204345.1. Classification (GTDB taxonomy): domain Bacteria; phylum Patescibacteriota; class Minisyncoccia; order Phycocordibacterales; family JABMOB01; genus JABMOB01. The sequence continues at coordinate 635 of JABMOB010000032.1, forward strand.
TGTCGGCGGTTATTTGGCAGACAAGAAACCCAACATAAAACCAATGGCTTTAATCATTCTTTTTTCCGCCGTAGCAATAGCTTTCTCAGCTTTTACAAAAGATATTTTTTCAGGGGTTATTTCGACTTTTCAGATAACCCTAGAGATGAAATCTATAATGATTTCATTGATACTCTTTGCGCCAGCTAGTTTTCTCTTAGGTATGGTTTCTCCATATGCGGTAAGACTTAGGATGAGCGACATAAATAAATCTGGAAGAATAGCAGGCAATCTTTATGCTATATCAACAGCTGGTAGTATCTTCGGTACTTTTTTAGCTGGTTTTTATATCATTCCAAATTTTGGCTCAACCAATACACTAGTAATTCTTTCTGTCGTTCTTTTATTCATGGCTGTTTTGCTGTTTTTGGGCACAAGAATAGAAAAATCTTTTAAGGTGGGAGTTTTTCTTTTAATTGTTTTCTTGGGATTAACTCAAATGGTTTCGATTATAAAACAAAAGATACTCGTGACTGATGTTGATACAGAGTATAACCGTATTTTGGTTTTTCACTCAACCGATCTTGCGACAAAAAAACCAATACTAGCTCTTGTAACTGACCCGTATGGTACTCAAGCAGCTATGTTCACTGATGGCACTAGTGACTTAGTTTTTGATTACACCAAATTTTATCGATTATTTAGTTATTTCGTACCTAATCCCACTAATGTCCTTATGATTGGCGGTAGTGCTTACACGTACCCTCGTGATTTTATTAAGAATTATCCAGACACAAAAATGGATGTGGTTGAAATTGATCCTGGCATGACAACTATTGCCCAAAAGTACTTCGGATTAAACGACGAAAAGAATCTTACTATTTATCATCAAGATGCACGTATTTATTTAAACGAGAACAAAAAGAAATATGACGTCATTTTTGGTGACGCGTTTAATTCTGCATCAGCAATTCCTTTTCAACTAACAACAAAAGAAGCTGTGATCAAAGAATACGACGCGCTCAATGACGACGGAGTAATTATGGTTAACATTATTTCAGCCATCAAAGGCGAGAAAGGAAAGTTTGCTAGGGCAGAGTACACCACATATAAAAAAATTTTTCCGCAAGTTTTTTTATTTGCGGTTCAAAATATAGATAACGGGAATGAAACTCAAAATATCATGCTTGTAGCTTTAAAGTCTGAAAAAGTTTCAAAATGGGAAAGTCCCAATAAAGAAATCAGCGGATTTCTGGCTCAAGTTTGGAAGAAGCCCATAGTCAACGATATGCCAATACTAACAGATGATTTTGCTCCGGTGGAATACTATAAACGTGTTTCTTTATAAGGATTTTCGATGTATGTTTTTTGAACCTTTTTTACTTGACTTTTAATTGTAAGTGTGATAGTATTAATACCATAAAGGAACATGTAGTTCCTTGACAATAAACCAACAATTTCCCGCTTTAAAACGGGAATTAAACAAACAGAAACGGAGCACAAAAATGTATTGGTCTAAAAAATTTCTACTGGCAATAAGCCTACCCTGCATCGTGATCGCCACCGTACTTTTTACGATACTTCTTGCCTCTTTGGCGAAAGTATCAAACCCTGTTGGCACAGGGTCTGCTGTCGGACTGGTAGCTGGAATTATCTTTGTTGGGCTCTTACTGCCCTACTCCAGTATCAGTGTTGACGCGTACAAAGCAAAGGTGACCAAAGACTACTTTACGGGCAAATTGTATGCCTACACTGACAAATTCAGTCTCAGGTGGCCTTGGGAAATTCAGCAGGGAGACGAGATAATTCTCGAAAGAGAGTTTGTCGTCTCCTCTGGAGATCCTACGGTTGAAGAAATGGGAACTGACGACCATCAAGCCGTTGACGGTCCGACAATGTCTATTGGGTGGGCTATCCCCACCCGAGTCGACAAAGAACGTGTTTTGACATTCATCCAAAATGACCCGAAAACATGGAAGGTCATTCTTCACGGAATGATCGGAAAACTGGTAGGTGACGTGATCGGCAACGAACAATCAGAAAATGTTTTAAAAAAGAGAAAGGAGATCAGCGACAAGATCACTCGGGCATTCGAAGGTGATAAGAGAAATTACTTTGAGGAAATATACGGACTCAAAGTCGGACCCATCGAAATTCGTAAAGCAACTCAAGACGCCACTTCGGCACAAGGAAGAGCTGAGATAGCCAGAGCACAAAATCGCGCAGAGGCAATCAAAGAGCTCATCGATGGAGGAGTACCAGCAGAAGAAGCAGTGCGGGCAGTTCAGTTAATGTTTGGAGAAATCGCCCCCCTGATCCACGAAGGTCTACCTCCAAACCTGAGTGTGTATGCACCAGGAGCATCAGGATTCATGGCGGGATCGGTCGGACGAGTAAAATCGGGTAATCAGAGAACTTAAGCAAAACAGGAGATATGGAATGACGACAACACCCACATCGATAGCAGGAACATCCGCAGTGCCCACACAGACCCACAGGTCTGTGAATATCGGCAAGGTGGCTGGATCATGGATCATCGGAGTTACGGTAATTGTGACATTGCTAATCATAATAGCAATGGCTATCGGAAGAGTCGGAGCGGCACCAGCTCCCACCGTCTCACAAGGAGAAGGAACGCAGGTGAACAATCCGAATCCGGGGATGATACCGTTCGGACAGTATGATCTTCCCCAAAAGGGAATCATCACAGTCAACCCCGGCGATCCGAGCACCTCACCGTGCAAGGAAAACGGATGGGGCGAGGTGAGGGGACACGCAGGGTTACGTGTAGAGTACACGTGGCGAGGAAGGGTGTGGATCAAAACGGAGAGGGGTAATGAACTCCTGTCTGGAGATCCTCATTCTTTCACGGAAACTCCGGCGGCGAACGTTGTTTGGTTTATGTCACGGGAAGACGGATCTGTGGATGTGGAATATGAGTATGTTCCACTGAAGCGCTAAATCCGGCAAAGCACAAGGGCGGAAGGAAACGCAAGTTTCCCTCCGTCCTTTTTTTTATAAAACAAAACCGCTCTGATCTTGTCGAAGAGCGGTTTTGTAAACAGAGCCTGTTTTATATCCCCGAATTTGGTGGTACCGGAATTCCAAATGTTCCAAGAACAAGATTTATTATCCCGTACACCGCAACCATAATAAACAAACCGATAACCCCATACATTATATTTTTTTTGCCTTTTTCTCTCCCCTCATCACTTCCAGTCTTTCCAATAAATTGGAAAATACCAAAGAAAAAATAAGCAAAAGCAATAGCAAACATCAATCCTATTACAGGATTCAGAATAGCAGCATTTATTTTATACAATAGGGGCCAAATCGTCATTATTGAGTATAGTGGTCAAAGACTAACCAGACTTAATACCTTAAATATTCGGAATTGTCACAGAACTACTAGTATTATCTGTAATACCAAATACTCCCTGAAGATAACTGATAATACCGTAAAGAGAACCTGTTACAAAAAGTGCAACGACCCCCCAAAGCATTATTTGCTTACCTTCACCTTTCTTTTCTTCATCACCAGCTGAAAGAATAAACTTTGCAACACCGTAAAAGAAATACAAAAGCTCTAGACCAAAAGCTACAGGAATGAGAGTGCGGACGATACTAGCAACTCCTCCGGCTAAATCATTCAAACCCTGAAGATTTGAACTACCAGCAGCAAAAGCCAAAGCTGGTAATGCCATTACCCCAACACCCACTATAAATTTAACTGTTTTTTTCATTTTTATTAAATAAAACTTAATAATTAATAATAGAACACATAATAAACGACCCTTTTAAATAAATACTAAACATTACAATAATAACACATATAAATCGGTCAAGAAAGTGAACTGTGGATAAGAAAGCTCGCCACTTCTTTAAAATGACCAGAATGCTTCAGTGATAAAGAAATTATACTCGTCTCGTTTACGAAATATTGAAAACTCGGCCTATTCTGGCCTCAAACATTCAATATTTCTACTCGACTCGATAATTTCCAATCACCTCCCGCAATGGTCATTTTAAAGAAAAGGTTCACTTCAGTGGAAAAAATCACCTGCGGACAGTTTTAAAAAGGTTATTCCTCGCTCTTGTGGAAAGACACATGGATACTTAGTGAGCCGGTTCTCATCCACCAACGAACAAGCTCACTCTAGCAAGAGAGTGGAATATTTCACTAACATTCATTTAAACCCCTTGATTTATGGGTTATAGACAGCTGGCGCTGGTGTAGTCTCCAAACCGAGCTCATACTGAATAAAATATATGACGCCCCACAAAGATCCCATTACAAAAATAGAAATAACGCCCCACAACATAAGACTCTTGCCCTCCTTAATAGCATCCTCATCCCCTTCTCTAGATTTAAAGACAAATTTTGCGACTCCGTAGAAAAAAACAATCAAAGCCAAACCAAAAACAACAGGAATAACAAGATTGATCAAAGTGAGAACGGCAACTAAAAGATCCTGAACATTAGAAATGGCAAAAACCAAAACTGGTGTAAGGATGAGAGTAATTAGTGTTAAAAATTTATACATATTATTTAAAAACATTGATTAAATACAAGGCACCGAACCTATTTGATCAGCTGGTATATCGGCACAATAAGGAGCACCACCACTAGTACCCGCCGTTGGTGCATTCTCCGGTAAAAGATGGAAAGCTCCAAAACCAAAACTATTTGTAAAAAAAGCTAAAATACCCCATATAGAGATCATTACAAATAAAGAAATAACACCCCAAATCATCAAACTCTTCCCTTCTTTGACAGAATCCTCACTACCCCCAGCTTTGATAAATTTGACCAACCCCCAAAAGAACGAAAGAATGGCGAGACCAACTAATACTGGAATAAGTAAATTTACAATGCCTATAATAATACCCACAAAACCCTTGAAATTTGTTGGTTGAGCGACAGCAAATACGAAAAATGGAGTGAAAGCAAAAAATCCAAAAATAACAACTGGCAAAATTTTTCGTTTATGTTTGATATTCATATTTAGACTCTAATTTGACTAATCGTAGCCTCAATACCATTTGCAATTACCCATGCACCCAAAAGAACGGCTGTACCAACAACAGCCCACTTGAAAGTATCTTTAGCTTTTTTAATTTTGTCTTCACTATCACCTGCTGTAACAAAAAGAAAACCAGAATATATTATGAAGATCACGGCTATAACCGAACCTAAAGGAAGAACAACATTATTGGCAAAATCTGTGATAAGCCCTGTAAAGGTACACGACCTTAGGGGGTTGGGGAAAGTGCCTGTCTGACAGTTATCATTTGAATTTGGGATTGGATTCGTACCACCGGTTGGATTAGGGCTTGTGCCGCCAGTGGGGATTGGATTCGTACCACCGGTTGGATTAGGGCTTGTGCCGCCGGTATGGGAATTAGCATAAGATATCTGAACAAAAGTTGGTGCCACTATAACAGCAAAAATCAATAAAAATACCCCCGTAACACACAATGTTGGTAAAAATTTTTTTATAATCATAAATTTTTTATTTAATTATCTAATCAAATCTAAAATAGAACCGTCCGGTAAATTTGTTCCTGAAACATCTGGTCTCAAAAGTGCGTTGGTAAGAGTATACACGATAAGCCAACCAGCCAAAACAAAGAACAAGCCCCACAAAACTTTGGTAAATATATCTTTACCTTGTTTTATTTTACTTTCATCACCCGCAGAAGTTAGAAAAAGATATCCGGCATAAATAAAAGCGGCAGCTGAAAGAGGTATGGAAAGTTGGACTAAAAAGTTTATTATATTTCTAGCGAGGATAACCAGATCATCAAAACCACACTCTCGACTTACGCCATTTACACCAGCACAATCTGGAACAATGCCAGCAGAAACAAACAAAGGCGTCATGAACAAACCGAGTATAAAAATCGGTAAAATGAAAGCGGAAATTTTTTTAAATATTAAATTCATGTTAATTGACACTGCCTTTAAATAATAGATTTAATTCCGCATTAATTTTATTTACTGACTCAGTAGATGTATTTCTTCCTCCAGTAATAGATTCTACCATTTCTTGGAAAAGCGCAGAAGTCTTATTTTTATCTGGATCCAACCATGCTCTTGACCTTATCGCTGAATCATAAAAAACAGAAAAATAAGCATCCGTTGGTTTGATAGAAAGTAAATCTCTTCTCACAGGAGGTAAAATTGTAAACGGAACTAGTGCGGCGATCGAGTCACTACTCGTAAGAAGAGAGGCTACTCTAAATGCTCCCGCAATATTTTTTGAAGTTTTTGCAATAGCAAGACCGTTCATTTTGCCAAAAGTTGTTAAAGGTCCTTTTGCCCGCGATTGAGGAAGAGGCGCAATATCAAAATTTAGATTTGGATTTTTGAGTTGAAGTGATCGAAGTTCTGAAGCGAAACCAAAATATGTCGCAGAATCACCAGCTAAAAAATAATCCTTTGAGGCAGGCAAAGCTCTATTCCAAGAATAAAAAGACTTGGCCGGGTTTGCAAAATCTGTATAAAAATTGAGTGCATTTACAGCAGGAGAATTTACAGAACCGGAAGATGTGACGAGAGTACTAGAAACACCCTGTTCGTTACGAACAGTTATTGAGCTCCCCGCCTGCATAATAAGTGTGCTGATAATTTCTTTGGCATTGGAAATATTTCTAAATTCACCAAAAGCAAGAGTTGTTTTCTTTATATTCAAAGCCGTATCTTTTTCTGTAATTTTAGGCACAATGGAGAAAAACTCATCCCAGTGAGTTGGAACCTGACTCAAACTAGCGTTTGAAAAAATATCTCTGTTCCAATACATAACAAGAGGGTCGATGGCAAATGGAAGAGCTAAAACCCCGGAAGAGGTCAGATACAGCTCACCTTCTGCTATAAAATTATTTTTAAAATCACGAAGAGAATAATTTTGGAATGGAATAGCAAATACCTTGTCCTGGTTTTTCAAAATAGAATCTTGTGGAAGAAAAAAGATGTCTGGACCCTGTCCGATAGCCAAAGCATTTACAAGCTCTTGATCAAAGGTAGCTATATTTTTCTCAACATAAGTGAGAATGATTGTCTTGTCTTGATCAAGGCCTATCTTTTGAGTAAAACCACTAAAATCTGTAGCAGGTATCGTACCCCAAAGAGTCACTCGACTTATGTCTTTTGAGGAACCATTTCCACCAACAGCAAAAATAGCCACACCGATAATTATAAACGCTGCAAATATACCTGTGAGAATAATCTGAAATTTTGTCATGCTTATATTTAGTATACTATATTTTATATTTTCCTGAATATTGCACCGTAATGATGCGGACCAGCAGAAATATCTTTCTGATATGCAAAACCATTCTTCTCAAAAAGAGTTCTAGCTTGGTTGAACGGAAAAATATCGCCTTGTTGTGGACCAAGACCACCAAAAGAATCTGTCCAGTCTACAACAAGAACCATTCCTCCCGGCTTTAATATTCTTTTTACTTCACCGACAAATGCGTCACGTTCTTTTAGTTGAAATAGGATGTTAGAAATAATTCCAACATCTATAGAAAAATCACGAATATGGGTACCACCAAGTTTTTCTAGATCACCACAAACAACCTCTACATTATATAGACGCTCTCTCACAGCTTCGTTTTTTAACCTCGCCAAAAGCTCTTTTTGAATATCAATAGAATACACCCTACCTTTATCACCCACGGCTTTTGCTGCGGCTAGAGTATAAAAACCAGAGCCAGAACCTAGGTCCGCGACTTTCATCCCGGGGGTGAGCTCCAACTGCTCTACATTTTTTTTAGGATCAGCAAACAAAATATAAGTTTTAACTGGTAACCTATATATTATATAACTTTTTACAATTATTGAACAGTAAACATATACACAATAAAAAACTAGAAAATTTTAAACCCTTTAATAGGAATGTCCTCCACTTGGGAGTTAAACTCCCAAGTAAATTATCGCTACACTCAGATATTGCAGGCGAGGGCGTGGGTAAAACTAGTGACGAAATACAGACAAATAAACTTCAGTTTGAAATACAATTCAAGACGACCATGAGTATTGCGACCAAGCTGTATGAATAATACCGCGAGGAAGCAAACGGAATGGGCAACGAAGAAGTGTGCCCAAAATGAAGTTTTATAAGCAGATGAGGGACGCGATCTTGTCTCCCTCGCGTAACTTCATAATCCTAACCCCTTGAGTCTGTCTACCGAGAATAGGAATCTCTTTTATATCAACACGTATAACCTGACTTTTTTGAGAAATTGCCACCAATTCTTCTTCAGCTTCCGTCACAATCTCAACAGAAATAATATCTCCGGTCTTTGGCGTTACTTTCGCTGTTTTGATACCACTTCCACCTCGTTTTTGTATTTTATATTCGTCAATTTCAGTTCGCTTTCCATAACCATTGCTACTAATCACCAAAAGAGTTGGGTTTGTATATTCTTTCTTTATGATTCGTGCACCAATAATTTTATCACCCTTTCCAAGTTTTATTCCACGAACTCCAGAAGCCCCCCTTCCCATTTCTCTAATATCAGATTCTTTGAAACGAATTGACTGACCTTTGGAAGTCACCACAGAAATGCTGTCGCCTTTGTTTACAAACGAAGCAGAAATAAGATCATCATCGTCATGAAGCCCGATAGCGATGAGACCGCTCCTTCGCACCTCAAGAAAACTTTCTGATTTAACTTTTTTAGTAATACCATTTTTTGTCACCATAATGATTGATGATCCCGATCCTTTTGTCTCTTTTGGCATTGGCAAAACAGAAGTAACTTGCTCCCCTTCCGCAAGCGAAAGATAATTCATGATTGATTTACCTTTTGTGGCGCGTTTACCTTCCGGAAGATCATACATTTTTATCTGATAAGCCTTACCTTTATCAGTAAAGAAAAGGATGTCGCTATGAGTACTTGCCGTAAGAAGGGTCGTCACAAAATCTTCCTCTTTTGTATCTAAGTCAACCACACCTACACCTCCGCGTTTTTGTTTTTTAAATTCGTTTGGATTTGTTCGTTTGATATATCCACCAGCAGTCAAGACAAGGGCGTTTTCTTCGTCTGGCACGAGATCTTCCACAGAAATAATCTTGACCCCACCTTTGATGACACGAGTGCGTCTTTCGTCACCATATTTTTCTCTGATTTCTTTGAGCTCATCTTTGATTATGGTGAGCATTCTTTTTGGACTTGCCAAAATTTCTTTGAGTTTAGTGATAAGTTCTTGGGTAGCTTTCAAATCATCTTCAATTTTCTTTCTTTCAAGACCGGCGAGTCTCTGAAGCTTCATCTCCAAAATTGCTGTTGCCTGTCTATCAGAAAATTTAAACTCCTTCATCAATGCCTTGTGAGCCTCCACAGTATCGCGAGCAGCGCGAATAAGTTTTATTATGCGATCAATATGATCCAGAGCTTTTTTCAAACCAAGTAAAATATGCTCCTTATCCAACGCCTTATTTAGATCGAACTCTGTTCTTCGCTTTACGACAATAACTCTATGCTCAATAAAATCAGCAAGAATACTCTTTAAAGATAATGTTTGAGGCACACCCTTTACTAAAGCAACAAGGTTAAAGTGGAAAGTTTCTTCCAATTGTGTGTGTTTGTATAGAGAGTTTAAAACCTTTTGAGGATGTCCCCCACCTTTCAAATCAATAACAATGCGGATATCTTTTGCCGATTCGTCACGTAGACCTTTGATACCTTCAATTTTCTTTTCTCGATGAAGATCAGCAATCTTCATAATGAGATCTGCTTTGTTTACACGATATGGAATCGAACTTATGATAATCTGCGTTTGCCCAGCTTTACTTTCAACAATCTCAGCTACACCGCGCGTCACTACCCCACCTCGGCCAGTCGCATAAGCGTGATGAATATCTTTTTCATTAAAAATAACCCCACCTGTAGGAAAATCTGGTCCTTTTATAAATTGCAAAAGCTCTTCGGTCGTCGCGTCTTTATTGTCAATAAGATAGCTTGTAGCATCTACCACTTCACCCAGATGATGAGGAGGGATGTTCGTCGCCATACCAACAGCAATACCCGAAGCCCCATTCAAAAACAAAGCCGGCAACTTACCCGGCATAATCTCCGGCTCGTCCAAAGTATTATCATAATTCTTAACCATATCAACCGTCGCCTTATCAACATCAACCAAAATCTCATCAGAAATCTTCTCCATCTTCGCCTCAGTATACC
>JABMOB010000045.1 GCA_013204345.1 Parcubacteria group bacterium
GTTCCTCCAAACGCCGCAACGACCAGAGGCGTTTCCACTCGTGCTTGCATTGGTTCAAGTCGTTGGACCAATTGGCGAACGATCTGTTTTTCTTGGCGGACAGGTTCCCAATCTGTCCGCTCCATCGACCAGTGTGACAATTGCTGAACACGCTCATCGACGCTCGTCAACAGTTCAAGGTGTGTCAGCTCAGTGGTCATGACTTGCTTGTTTTCCTTTCCTCCAACATCGCTTGAGTTCTGCGACTGTTTCCGCGACTGCAGCGAACTCCTTTGACGAGCGGATGTTCGCACCGGCTTTCAATTCCAGAACTACGTCGCCCAGCAAATGCGTCATCAATTGATTGACGAGCCATATTTCGCGTTCCATCTTAAATTTGTCGTGAAGTCGCAAAAGCCGCGTTCTTGGCTTGGCCAAGAACGCCACTCGCAACGTCCACGACGAGTTCACCTCCAACGGTTGTTACCGCCGCACCGGTGGCATCGAACGCAATATGAGTCAGTGATTGCGTTACCAGGGTCGCAATTCAAATCTGGGAAACATTTTTTTTAAGTCGTGCTGCTCATCAAAGTGACTCGGAATGAGGCAGACGGGATGCTTGGTTCCTGATGCGAGGGGACTACTCGCACTGGCTCGAAAACCGGCGATGTGATTAAACAGCACGCTCTTTCCGATGTTCGTACCGCCCATTACTGCGACGATCAGGTAGGGATTGTCTTCCAGTTGCGGAATCAGTTTGCGAGTCAGCAGTTCGAACCATGAGCGACCGGCGAGTGGTTCCAAGGTCCATGGTTTGGCAATGCACTCCAGACGTGTCAGCGAGTCTCTTAACTGAAGAACGAGTTTCAAGACGTGGGAACTCTGATCCGAATTGTCCTCCACGAGCGACAGAGGACTTTCCGGCGAGCGGAAATCGGCGGAGGTTGACCCGCGTGTCACAAGGAATCCCGTTTGTACCCGCGATCGCGATCAAAAGTGGATAATAGGCCACAATTCAGAATTCGAAGACTCGGTCTTTGAACCGCACGGAACATCGAAGAGGTGCTGTTTTCATGGAAAATGGGGGGAGCGAGGGCTCTTGCTACACATCAACACCACGGCAGATGGCTCCTGTGACGTGTTCATTTCTGACGGCGTTAAAAGTGATCATTCAACACCTGTAGAAGGTCCGCCGATGAGGCGTTTTCTGGCTCAGACATGCGATACGTTGTCCTCATCACGGCGGGCTGAATCAGATCTCGCACCAGACTCATCATTTCGGAGAATTCGGGGGATGTCAATTGGCCCAACGATGCCAGTTTTTTAAAACAAGGTTCTCTTCGTAAATTCAATCAATGCCCACAATCGGCGTGATGTCAAAAACACGCTAAAGTTAGCGTGGCACAGAACTCGCGTTGACCTTTCAAAGTCACGAATGCTACAAGTCAACCACTTGTTAAGCAATATTTCAAGGAGATTGTCGTGGCGAAACGATGGATCGGAGTTGCTGCTCTTGTCTGCTTGGGCGTCGGATTTCTGACAGCCGAGGAGCAGAAGCCGCGTGGTCAACGAGTTTCCCCGTCACTCTTGCGGGAGTCACTCATTTCGCAGCCGGTCGCGGCTTACGCATTACCACCATCGCTTGGACATTCGATTCAGGAAC
>JABMOB010000033.1 GCA_013204345.1 Parcubacteria group bacterium
GCTTTCGACAGGACTCGAAAGGCTTTTCTATGTTTTGTGAAGCAAAACCTGAAAAGCACCCGCGACGGTAGTCGAGAGTCCTGGCACGCGCACAAAGTAGCGGCAAGAAAGCAAACTGCTTTGCTTCCTTCCACAGGAGCAAAATATTACCTTTGGAAAACATTGCACAGGTTGACGAGCCGAGCATAGTAAATTTCTAGCAAGAAATTATATGTGTTTTCCAAAGGTAATATTGAGCGACCCTTACTCGAAATGGATTTTGTTGTCGCGGGAGGTGATTTTTTCTTGGAGTAGGGGATAATTTTCCAATTCCGGATCTGTATCAACAATTTTGTGTGCCTCAAGACGTGCCGCTTCAACCATTTTTATATTTTTTATTCCCTCCATCGCTAGGTCTGAAATACCCCACTGTTTCCTACCATAAAGCTCACCTGCTCCACGTTGAGCAAGGTCAAATTCGGCCAATTCAAAGCCGTTTTTGGCTGTTTTGAGGGCTTTTAGGCGTTCAAAAGTCTTTGCGGTCTTTGTGTCGGAAAAGACAAAACAATACGCTTGATCGTTACTTCTTATCACTCGTCCGCGAAGCTGGTGGAGTTGTGCTAGTCCAAATCTTTCTGCTCCCTCAATAATTATCAAAGTTGCATTTGGCACATTTACCCCGACTTCCACGACAGATGTTGCAACCAAAATGTCTACTTCAGCGTTCTTAAAAGCGAGCATCATCTTTTCCTTGTCGTTCGATGACATTTTACTGTGAAGAATCCCTATGTTTTTGTTTGGAAATATATCGCGATTAAGCCGTTCAGCCTCTTCCGTAACGGATTTTACGTTTAGTGCAGTTTCTTTTAAAGGGTCAGGCTCAAATATGCGCGGACAGATGACATACAACTGCCTACCTTTTGCCATTTCCTCTTTTATTTTTGTGTAAGTTTTCTCACGTTCGTTTGGCAAAACAATTTCTGTAATAACAGGTTTTCTGCCGTGAGGCATTTCGTCCAAAAGTGTTAGATCAAGGTCGCCGTAAATAGTCAGAGCAAGTGTACGCGGAATCGGAGTCGCAGTCATAGACAAAAGATGCGGAGAAATATCATCCTTTTTTCGCAGTTGTTGTCGTTGGCGGACACCAAAGCGATGTTGTTCGTCAATAATTATATAAGCGAGATTTTTAAACTGAACACTTTTCTGAATAAGGGCATGTGTGCCGACGAGAATCGGTATTTCGCCGTTTTCCACCCATTTTAAAAGTTGGGCGCGAGAAATGTCTGTCGCTTGGGTTGGGTGAAGTTTTGATGGGAATTTTTTGCAACCACTTCCAGTGATAAGTCCGATGTTTATGTTTAGATAAGCAAAATATTTTATAAATGAATCAAAGTGTTGCTCGGCAAGTATCTCGGTCGGTGCCATGTATGCTGTCTGGAGATTTCCGAAATCTTGTCTTTCGGCTAAACCATCGGCTGGTGCCGATGGTCGCCCCAACACTTTGGATTCAACGTGTTTTAGGGGTCGTGTAGTTGTCACTGCATATACTGTAGCGGCGGCAACTGCAGTTTTACCAGAGCCCACATCTCCTTCCAACAAACGAGACATAGCGTGTGGTTTGGCGAAATCTTCCAAGATTATGTTTACCGCTTTTGATTGTGCGTTAGTTGCCTTGAAGGGGAAGCGTTTTATAAAATCATTCATCTCTTTGGCACTTTTTTCTATGGCGAAAGAAGGTTTTTCCTCATATTTTTTTCGCTCTTTGTATTTTTCTAGTTGAATGAAAAATATTTCTTGAAATGCAAAACGTTTACGTGCGGAAATGCTGTCGACTTCTTTTTGTGGGGCGTGTATCCAGATGAGCGAAGTTTTTATTCCAGGTAGATTATATTTTTCTAACAATTCTGTTGGTATTGGCTCAGTAATTATTTCTAAAATACCACTTTTCAATACTTTCTGAAGAGCGTGATAAAACCATTTGGAAGTAATGCCTCGTGTTTCGGCATAAACTGGATAAGCGAAATTATTGTCTTTTTTGCCAAAAAGAGAGTTGCCCACACCCACAGGAAGCTTGTCTATTTTTTCTATTTCTGGGTTGGTCAGATACAGTACCCCTTTTCTTTCCCCAACTTTCCCTTCTACTTTTACAAAAGAATCTTCGGGAAGCATTTTGGCTATATATGGTTGATGGAACCAGATGATTTTTATTTTTCCACTCTCGTCTTCTAGTGTTGCCTCGGCCATTGGGATTTTTTTGCGAAAAGCACGACTAGTTTTTAATCCTGTGACTTTGCCGTAAATCAAAGCAAGGTCGTCTTTTTGCAGATCGGTTATGTTTTTGAATTGGGCAACATCACCATAACGAACAGGGAAGTTGAAAAGCAGGTCAGAAATGGTGACTAGTCCTAGCTTGTGCAAAGCTCTTTTTTGCTGCTCAGCAAGCCGGAAATGTCCGACAATGAGGTCTTTGAGTTTCATGCTTGTATATAGTAGCATTTTTTCAAAAACGAGAAATATCTGCGAAAATTAAAAATGTGCTACACCCGGTGTAGCATATTTTTAATTAGTATTCCTAACGCCCGCTCTCTATTTCACTGTAATTGTTCCTCCCAAGTTTGGTCTTAGGTGGTTGTGGTAGCTCCAAGTGCCGGCTTGATCAAAAGTAAATTCAAATGTTCCGCCTGCGTTTACTGTGGCGTTTTCATTGAAAGCTGGATAATCGGTGTGGGAGGGGTGGGGATTTGAGGATACATCCATTCCTCCGTTAGATTGGTTTACAAATCTTACAATGTCACCCCCGTTTATTTCTAGCGTATTTGGGTTGAATCCTGCGTCTGTATAGTTGACGGTAAAAGTCCTAGTTATACCTAGATTGACGCTGGTTCCTATACTGACGCCGTTATTAGTACCATTGCTTACATTAACAGTTTGTAGGGCAGAATCTTTTGTTTCCTCGCTGGTTTTAGTTTGATAATCATTATAAACACTTTTCGATTTTATAAAATAATAACCTATAATTATAATTATTAAGATAACGATTATTCCTATTAACCCAGTAAAAAACCCACCAGTTGTTTTATTTTTGTAACTCATAATTTTTTTTGTAGCAAACTAATAATTTGTCCATTATATACCGTGGGCCAAGCAAAAGGAAATTCTTCGGTAAAAGATGGTAAAAGACAAAGAGTAATGGTCAGGTTGCTATATTAATTCTGTTATTGTAATGTTTTATTGGAATTCGAGTAATCTTTTGATCTTTCACACACAATGCGAAACACGAAAGGAAATCGCAATGAGAAGCTCTTCGGCGAAAGCTACGACAGGTGATTTGGGTAATGTTGATGAGATTGTGCAAGAACGTTTCAATCTTGCAGCTAAGCAAGTAATGGCACAGGCTAGGAAGGAAGCCAAGACTCTTGGTCATGCGCGGATTCGTTCTGCTCACATTCTATTGGCTTTAGCCAGATGTGATTGGGGGTTTGCCGGCACCATACTATCTCGTTTTGATGTTAGTGCTGAAAGAGTTTCTTCCAGTATGGATAAGTTTTTCCAAAACGAACAAACTCTCGGTGTTCTGGAACCGAAATGGTCGACCGGGGCTCTGACCGTTGTACAGACAGCTCTCAGTATTTTGTTTCGGTATAACAAACACGACGTGGTCGGTACAGGGCATCTTTTGCTTGCCTTGCTAGCTACTGGCCCCGAAAACCACGCTTACAAAATTCTTCTTGATCTCGATTTGAGTCGGGAGGAAATGCTGGAAGAAATTCGCAGACTGTTGGGTCCGGATTCGGTCGAGCAAGTTTTAGGGGGTGGGTTGGTGCCACAAAAAATCATTTCCGAAGACGATGAAAGGGAATTTCGAGAATGGCTCGCCTTTGTTCAAAATGGAATCCGCGTCGAACGACTTGAAGATCCCCAAAAACTATCTTTGTTTGAAGCTCATTTAGCAACGAGAATTCATCCCAATCCTGCTACACCTGAGATTGATCATGCCACTAGGATATCTCCAGAGTTAATAGCTGTCCTTCTCATGGCCCGGGACGATAAACGTGTCGTTCAACCTGAACGGCTCATGGGGTTCATTAAACATTTCGTTTTGCCTTCTTGATCTGTTCGTCTCGCTTTGAATACAACAATACCGCCCTCGACAATGCTCTGGGCGGTTTTATTTTGTCTGTGATTTGTTGGTGTCTCTATTATTGTGCAGAGATTATTTTTGGCAGTAACATTTTAAACCACGGTGTATATTTCTTAGGATTTTTTTCGATATCTTTTTTGATATCTTTTAGCGACATCCATTTATATTCAACTGCCTCATCTGGGTTTAGGGTAGGGTCGTTGTCAGAAATCCCTCGAAAAACATGTAAATATTCATATTCTGTGAGGTCGTTATCAAAAGTTACTTTATAAGTAGTTTCCATTATTTTTTCAAGCTGACAGTCAAAGCCCATTTCCTCACCAAGTCTTCTGTGAGTAGCTTTCTCCAAACTTTCCTCTGGGCGTGGGTGTCCGCAACAAGTGTTGGTCCACAAACCTCCGCAATGATACTTCGTCAGAGCGCGTCTTTGGAGCATAAGTTCGCCTTTGTCATTAAGTACAAAAATAGAAAATGCTCGATGAAGTTTTGCTTCTTTGTGTGCGGTTAGTTTTTCTTCCGTACCAACCTCATTATCTTTTTCATCTACCAATATTACATTTTCTTGCATGTTTTTTAGTGAGTATCAATTTCAAAAGTCTACCAGATTTTGCATCTATTAAACAATCATTAATTTTTTCTAGGTATTATCCTATTCGGTATAAAATCAAACCGATCCATAGGACTAGTATGAGATAATACAGCGCCCAACCTTTTGCAGGTGGGAAGAATCGAGAGATAATGCGGAAATGTTTTGTGTACCATTCCTCACCAAACCAAACGACGAGATTGCAACCTATACTATCTATGAGTAATAAATAAAAAACGATCATTTCTATAGACATATTTTTTTAAATTAAAACTTATAAAACTAAAACTATTTTTTTTGCTTCTCCTTATGTATTTACCTAGGTAATTATATAACAATTTCAATCTTACGTAAAAGTTTGATTACGGTTTTTCTTTGTGATAAAGTGTGTGGAGAGTCTGTTCTGCTTTCTATTTTTCCTGGGTTCGGAAAGGAGGTCTGAAACTATATGGTGAAGGCGGTAGCAAGGTGCGCTCACTCGCGTTAAATCTCAATCTTGCTCCGTTTTCGCGCAATCTCCTCGATCGGCACGGTCGCACTCGTAGTGCGACCGCTTTTTTTTCTATTCACCCAAAGCGATTGACAGAGTAGCTCCCAAAAGTCCGATATCTCTTATGATAATGTCCCAAGCGCCATTTTGAAGTATAAAAGTGATTATGATCTGGAGGAGCATAAGAGAAAAGAGCCACGCAGCAATTTTAGTATATTTGTTCGTGATAAGTGATAAACCAATGCAGAATAAAAGTATTCCGTGTACAAAAACTAGCCCAACTGCGGCAAAACTCGTTGCTAAAAATGATGGTTCCAATCCAACCCAATTTGCTGGAAACAACATTTCATTTATTCCAAACCATAACGCAGTTATAGCTAGTCCATATGAGATTACGATTACGCTCCAAGATTTTTCTTTATAACCAAGCATGTCTTTAATAGTATCATTTTTTTTGTAAAAATATATTTGTGTCTCGTGTATTTTATATCGCCAATAAAAAAACCACTTGGTGTTCAAACCAAGCGGATGTATTTAGTCGAAGTCATCACCTTTTGATTCAAATACTTACCCATCCATTGGAGTTTGTTGTAGAGAAGAACCCCTTCACCTCTCCCTCTCCGCTTCTTTTTTGAATCCTGCCTTTGAAAAACCAGTTACTGCTACCGCACGCTTCCGCTCTCCTCAATTCCGTTATAGAAATTAATAAAGTGGACGGTGTGGTGTTGACGGTAAATGTTGCTTGAGTACCTTTTGTGAAATGTCTGATGAACTCGGTAAGTGTCGGGCCACTTGTTATTTTTAATTCTTTATCGGTCATGTGACCTCCATGTTTATTGAAAGTGAACCGTTACATATAAAATATTATCACGTCAGAACATCTATGTCAAATTTTCTTTGGATAAGTAACAAAAAACCGCCTACAGTGGCGGCTTACGGTTTTGATTGCGAGCTTTGCGCGAGATTTCTTTTCTCAGAGTCACACACTCGTTGCCTTTTACTTTTGCAACAATTACTTCAAAGACCATATGTATTGTACTTTTCCCCACACTAACTTCTGCTGGTATTTTGCCCATCTGATAGGCCATATCTATTGTGGTAGAAATTCTAGCCATGATCTTGAGTCGGTTTGCTACCTCTCTGGAAGTTACTTCTTCCAAGTTCATCAAGCAGAATTTTTTTCCTTTCTTTTTTGCACATAACTTTCGTAGACCGAGTATGACAGTGATACTGTCCCATCGTTCTTCCGCAGTGCGGAGAAACATGTCACCCACAATTCTTTCGGCATCCCTTTTGGGCTTCGATTTTCTCGGCTCTTCCATGACAACTCCTTTCCATTTAATATACTATGTACGTGGGGGATTTTAGTCAATGTTTGTTAAGGAATTATTCTTAGTTCTTTGTTGTTTTATTTTTACAATTAAATAACTAAGACAATAGAAAAAATACAGGAAGTGTGGTATCTTTTTGGCTAAAGCACTCCGCTATCAGTGGATGCTTGCCCGGTCATTCGCCTTTGGCGAAGTGACTTAGGGAGCCGTGTCAGAGTGGTCTAACGTACCTCTTTGCTAAAGAGGCAGGGTGTAAAAGCCCTCGCTGGTTCGAATCCAGCCGGCTCCGCAACGATTTTTTTTAAATACCGTTTTTGGTATTTTAAAAAATGTCTTGTCTGAGTCGGTGGATTCGAACGGGAGTGGGGTCGGGAGAACACCATTGTCTCCTGTGAAGGAAGGATTGGGAAAACCGTGGGTTTCCCAGAAGTTCTATCCAGTAGGAGTTTTTAAATGTTTTGCGAGAGTCCTGAGTAAGTCGAAGGGCTGTTATATACACAAGACTCCCTTATGTAAAATCTCTTTTAGAAATAGAAAAGCCCCTTTATGGGGCTTGGAAGAGTCTGTTGTCAATGTTATGTTTTTTATTTACTAGCTTTTTTACCGCTTTCTCTAGTAGACCAAAAGCTTTTTTTGGGTTTGTGATTTCCTCACCGTCCTTTAGGTGTGAGAAGTAGATTAACTTTTTGTTTTTGTAGATTAAAACAATGTCTTCTGGCGGTGTTGTTTCAGTGGGGAGTCTTATGTGTATGGTTCGAATTTCATCTCCTTTACTATATACTTCATCAAAAATTCCAACCCAATATTCATCAACTTCCCCTGTGTATGCTTTCCATGAGACTACGTAGTTCTGTTTCCTATTCTGGTTCCTTGAATAAAGTGTTACTGATACAAATAGTAGAACGATAAATAGTAGCAAAAATACCTTCTTCATTTAAAATCTCCTGGGTACAGTTCTGTATATATTATACAGGATATAAAAAAGCCTCGCCTCGGGGTTCAAATTACATAGGGGAGTCCTATGTAATTAAAAAAAGGATGGGGAGGCAAAAGGAGAGATTATTGCAAGTAACTTGGAAGTTGAGCTTCCAAGTATGATTACATAGGGGAGTCCTATGTAGTTCATAGTTTAATTGACAATCACTTGACAATTGTATATAGATTAGAGCGCTGGTGTAAGCGCTCGAGAAAGTTATGGATAAAAAACAATACAACATGCTGATTTGGGCAGAAAGAAAGTTGAAAATACCTTGACATAACCACTAAAGTACTCTAGATTACAGTTTAGAACCGCTTTACATTACAAGGAGGGCATCATGTCCGAAACTCTACAGCAGATGGTAAAACCAGATGCGGAGGTAATTGCACTATTACGACTTGAAAGCCTTGATATCGGGATTTTCCGAATCAAAGAACGTATCTACCTCTCTCTTCCTTATGGAAGCTGGTCGATTTACTACCCAATTATGGAAGATGGAACAGTTTCGACTCCTGGTTTGATTTACCCCGAAGATTCAAGTCCTTTGAGTTTGATTGATGTTTTGGGCCCCGAATCAGTCGTTGGTTGTAAGATCGTTGACATGAAATGGTCAGATGGTCGACCGTTATGTCCTCCGGTAGATAAGCCGTCAGCCTAATACCGCCACCATGGAAAAACCGATGGGGCGGTTTTTCTTTTTGTTTATACATAACATCTAACCCTCTCAACCGCCCCTAATTTCATCAAAATCTAGCAAGGTTTTGTGGAAATTAGGGGTGTTTAGACATTACATTTTTATATTGACATTGTTTATATTTATGCTAATCTATTAAATAGATAAATCAACCACCGATTGTTTCGGGGTTAACACGAAAGGAAGATAGGCAATGAAAGACAAACTTTCGATATTTTTGATTGTACTCGGTTTCATCTTTGTGCTGTTCTTGGGGTTCGCCAGAGGGGTCTTCGTTAACGAAAACTCCGCTGTCAAGGCACTCGAGACGGCTAGTTACAGCCAGGTGGAGATTGTCGACCGTGCTATCTTTTTCATCGGCTTACGCGGTGGTGAAGACACCGATGCTGCCAGGTTCAAGGCGAAGGCCATAAACCCTGCAGGCAAGGAAGTCGAAGTTTACATCTTCGTCGGCTGGCCCTTCAAGGGGGCTACGGTCCGCGGACTGTAACACAAATCTAACCGTCCGAATTCAAGGAAAAACCCCTTGAGTTTGCGGGCGGTTTTTCTTTTACTCAAATGATTAATTTACCTAGGGTAGACCTCGGGGATTGTCGGTAATTGTGCTATACTAACAGTATGAAAATACTCATTCATCTATTGGTTTCGACGGTAGCTATTCTTATCGCCACATATCTCATACCGGGGACAGTTATTACAATCACAGGCGCAGTGGTGTTGGCAATCGTGCTAGGTATTATAAACGTGTTTATCAAGCCGGTGGTCAAGCTCATCACATTGCCTCTGACTATAGTTACGCTGGGTATTTTCTCACTCGTCATAAACGCACTGTTCATATTGCTCGCTGCCGCTATCGTGCCGGGCTTTAGTATTGCAGGTTTCTGGACAGCCTTCTGGTTCTCCATCGTACTGTCGCTCATCAACGCTTTTTTCAACTTGTTTCAGGATAAGGCGGAAATGTAGGAAAATCGTCCTGACTAGACGTTTCTTTGGAAGGATTATGTTTCAAAAGAATTCCTATCCCTCTGTGATTTGGGGTAGTTGTTAACCCTTTGACTTTTAGGTTAACATTTGTTAACATATCCAATATTGAGGTTAACAAGGAACGATATAAACAATGGAAAACCAAGACAAAAAAGCATATATATCAGTTGCAGAGCTTGCCAAAAAGCTTGGTATTAGCCGTGTGGCGGTATTTAAAAGAATAAAGAAAGGTCAGATCCAAGCCGAAAAAATAGGCCGTTCTTATGCTATATCTATGGAAAATGTTTCTGAAATCACAGGAGGTTTGGATGCCAATGTTTTGACCGAAGCAAAAAAGTCGGAAATAGAAACTGCTGTTGAAAAAGTTGTTAAAGAATACGGAGAAACTTTGCGACTTTTGGGTAAAGAATAATTATGCAACTGAAAAGATTAAATATCGTAGACATAGAATATGTTGCACATCGTCTTGCCAAAGAAACAATGGCATGGAACGAGCCGATTCCTGATTTTAGTACACGTTATACTAACGCGCTCGAACGATGTATAGAGACACCGTTTCAATCGTTCGGTGGCAGACAACTTTATTCCGGTCTATTGAAGAAAGCATCCATCCTATTTTATTTCATGGTAAAAAATCATCCTTTTCAAAATGGCAACAAACGAATTGCTATGGCAACCCTGTTCTACTTTCTTTACAGAAATAAAAAATGGCTCAAGGTTGATAATCAGGAGCTATACAATTTTGCTAAATGGGTGGCCGAGAGTAATGCAAAGCTGAAAGACGATACTGTCAGGGCGATTGAGACATTTTTGAAAAATTACATAATGGATTTTAAGTAAAAAAGTATCGATTGATTCGTGCTGGGCTATTTATATAAAAAAAAGACATTAATTATTGTTGGCGTTCTCGTTGTGCCGATTTGTCTTGCGGGTATTTTTGTTTCTGGGGGTTTGGGGAATGTTATGGTGGTGATAAACAAATTGACCTTAGAAATTTTCGGATATAGGAGTATAATACAAATATGAAAAACGAAAATTATATTGTGCCCGTGGTTTTGGTTTGTCTCTTCATTATTCTATTGGGTGGATATTACTTTTTTACAAAAGGTGAGCCAAGCTCGCAGACTGTGCAACAAACTGCGCCTTACATTTTATCTGTCGGAGACAAGGTGGTTTCGGTTACTAAAGACGGAGCTGTCATTCAAACCATTCCATTTAGCCAAGACGCATTGGATGGTGTGAAGTTTCTTCCGAACAAAAACGCACTTGCAATCATAGACCAAGACGTGAACTTTGACGGCAATCCAGACATAGCGATTTTGACTGGTGTTGGGTACGGCGGGGTCAATTATTTTTACGACTATTATGTTTACAATCCAGCTACGGGAGTGTTCGAAGCCGATCCTGTGCTCACGAGCGTGGGGAATCCAGAACTTGATGTTGAGGGAAAACAGATAAACGGATCGTATAGGAGTGGTCCAAGTTGGTATATTCAAGCGTTTGAATTTGATGGCAAAGGTTACAAAAATCTAGGAGAAGTGGCCGAGGAAATTCCTAAAGATACGCTGGTGCAGTAGATAGTAATTAGTAGATAGTAGCTGGTAGATAGTAGCTGGTAGATAGTAGCTGGTAACTAGTGGTTAGTAATCTTTTTTATGAATGACACATACAGCTGGTATTCAAAACTAATCAAGCCATCGTGGGCTCCGCCGAGTTTTGTCTTCGGACCGGTTTGGACGGTTTTGTATATTCTGATCGCGGTTTCTTTTGGTAAGGTATTTTTAATGGCTTGGCGTAAGCAGATCGGCTTTACAATCGCCCTGCCGTTTGTCTTGAACTTGGTTTTCAATTTTGCTTTTACTCCATTGCAATTTGGTCTGCAAAATAACATTTTGGCGGGGATTGATATCTTACTTGTTTTAGGAACACTTATCTGGGCGATGGTCGCTATTTATCCTCACGCTCGTTGGATAACCTATATTCAGATTCCATATCTGCTCTGGGTATCGTTTGCCACAATCTTGCAACTCACCATAACTTTTTTGAATTTTTGATTTTACATAGGACTCCCCTAGGGGAAATTAATAAAAACTACCAAGCCCTCCCTTTGGTAAGGTTTATATTTTGTGCAACTGCGGTATAATTTCAATATGAAAAAGAAAACTCAAGTTTTTATAGTTCACGGGGGGATGACCTTCAAGAATAAAAAGGATTATTTGCGATATTTGAAAACTAGGGAAGTTTCTATTGAAGCAAAAATATATTGGTCTGGTGACTATCTGACAAAAGGATTGGGAAAGAACTTTCAAATCATACGACCGCGAATGCCCATGCAGGATAATGCTAAGTATGAAGAATGGAAAATTTATTTTGAGAGATTTTTCCCGCAATTTAGAAGCGGGGTCATTTTGATCGGAGGCTCTTTGGGAGGAATCTTTCTTGCTAAATATTTGTCGGAAAATAAGTTTCCAAAGAAAATACTGTCTGTGTATTTAATGGGTGCACCATTTGACAATACGCTTTCTGAGGAAGATTTGGTCGGAGGTTTTAGATTGAAAAAAGATTTGTCTAGGCTGGACAAGAGTAGTAAGAATCTATACATGATGTTTTCAAAAGATGACGATGTTGTGCCAGTGTCTCACGCCAAAAAATATCGTGAGAAATTGCCGAACGCAAAAATAATTATTTACAAAAGTAAAAACGGTCATTTCAAAATCTCCAAATTTCCAGAAATAGTCAGGATGATTAAAAAGGATGTGAAAGGGAAGTAAGCTTCCTCTGAATCATTTTTGTTCAGGAATGTGGTTTTTGGGTGGCGCCACCATGTCAAAAGCTTAAAAAAATGGATTTGGTATTATAATAGATAGCCATTGTAAAATTAACTGATAAAATATGGACACATTACAGTCGGTTTCAAAGGTTTTAGATAGTTCAATTTGCGACAGCTTCGAGACCTTTAATGATTATAAGCAAAGGATCACCGAGGGTTCGCCTACACGGGACGAAAATCCGAAGTCTCACTTCTGTGCGTACTTTCTCCCATATAATTCGCAAAATAAAAAAGTTTTTTTCATTCATCATAAAAAATCCGGACTATGGCTTTCTCCAGGTGGTCATGTAGATAAGGGGGAAATTTTGCTGGAAGCATTAAATCGTGAGATTTACGAAGAGCTCGGTGTTAAAAATCTTTTCAAAGAAGAACAGTCGCCGTTTTTACTGACTATTACCCCCATAGAAAACAAGGTTCAACCATGCAAGGTTCATTATGATGTTTGGTTTTTGGTTCATACGGATGGAGGCAACTTCAATGTTGATCCAGTTGAATTTCATGATGCGAAATGGCTGACCATAGAAGAAGCCAGGAAAATTGTAACCGACCAGGCAAATCTTAAGGCTTTAGAAATTATTGAAATATTATGAACAATATCCATCCAAGGTCTTGCCCTGGATGGGGTTAATGCGCCACAGTCACGGCGATGACTTTGCGGGCGCCGGACTTGAGGAGAACTTTGCGTGCTTCGCGGAGGGTGGAGCCGGTGGTGATGACGTCATCAAGTAAAATTATATTTTTACCTTTTATTTTTTCTGGATGTTCCACAGCAAAACAACCTTTTAGATTTTCTATTCTTTCTTTTTTATTTTTTCGGGATGTTTGGCTCCCAGTATCTTTTATCTTTCGCAAAACTTTTTCATCTAGCGTGAGAAAACCGCCAGAGTTCGCTAAAATTTCTTTTGCCAGAAGTTCGCATTGATTGTAACCACGTTCTCGGAGGCGCTCTTTTGAAACAGGTATTGGTATAAGTATTGGTTCTGTAAAATTGTTCCAAGTAGCAAGGTCAGAAACGATTGCTAGAATTTCGTCTTGTAAAATTTCTCCCAAAATATTCGCAATTCGGCCATTTTTGTGATATTTGAGTTCCCAAATGGCACCTCTTACAAGTTCATCCTTGTAATCAAAAATAGGGTATATTTGCTCGCTTTCCAAGTCGCTAGTGTCGATTTTCCTGCCGGCTTTGATGAGAAAACTTTCGGTGGTTAATGAATTTAACTCTTTTTCTTTTTGTGATTGAGGAAAAAGAAAATCTAGTATTGCAACCGTCCATTTTTGAGCAAAATTTTTCACATCATTTTTAAACTGATCGAACGACGCATTTTCAAATGGGTTATTATGTTATAATACTACGGAATATACGTTATGAATAATCCTTTCGCAAAACTTTTCGAAAAAGCTCCCACTCATGTACTTGGTATAGATATCGGTTCTTCTGCTATAAAACTTGTACAGGTGACAAAAAAAGGAGGGCGCGCAGTCCTGGAAACTTATGGTGCGCTATCTCTTGGTCCATACATGGGGCTAGAAGTCGGCCGTGCTGCCAGTCTTCCTGCAGAAAAAATGGTGAGTGCTATGTTGGATTTGTTGCGAGAAGCACACACTACGACAAAAAGTGGAGGGTTGGCGATTCCTTTTGGTGCCAGCCTTATTTCATTTATTGAAATGCCAGCTGTCCCAGTGAAGCAACTTGAAACGATGATTCCTCTTGAAGCGAGAAAATATATTCCGATACCTATATCTGAAGTCACTTTGGATTGGTCAATAATTCCCAAAGATCAATTTAAGTCCGGCGATTCGATGGAAAAAGAGAAAGCCAATACGGCCGGTGGACAGGCTTTAGAAAAAACAGATGTGTTGGTCGTCGCTATTCAAAACAATGTCATAAATGTTTACAAAGATATTGTAGACAAGAGTGGTCTGGATATGAGTTTTTTTGAGGTTGAAATTTTTAGTACGATGAGATCGGTCTTGGATCAGGAAG
Organism: Parcubacteria group bacterium; assembly: GCA_013204345.1. Taxonomy (GTDB): domain Bacteria; phylum Patescibacteriota; class Minisyncoccia; order Phycocordibacterales; family JABMOB01; genus JABMOB01. The sequence goes on from JABMOB010000033.1 coordinate 13,999, forward strand.
TGGAGCCGTTGATGATTTTTGATATGGGAGCTGCTTCTACTAAACTTTACATAGTAGAACGAGGGGGGATCAAAGTTTCGCACACGATTAGTCGTGGTTCTCAAGACATCACAACGACGATATCAAAATCTTTGGAATTATCAGCTGAAAAAGCGGAAGTGATGAAGCGGACGGAAAATCTTATTGGCGCAAGAGATAAAAGTTTTAATGACGCAATTTCTTTTACCTTGGATCATATTTTTTCTGAATCAAACCGTGTGTTGCTAAATTTTCAAAAGAAATACAATAAAAATGTAAGCAAGATTGTACTTGTCGGTGGGGGAGTTTCTATGAAAGGTTTTGCAGAAGTCGCACGTGCCAATTTTCAGACAGAGGTGGTTTTAGGAGATCCTTTTTCCAAACTAGAGGCACCGGCATTTTTGGGCAATGTTTTGAAAGATAATGGCCCGGAATTTGCTGTGGCTGTGGGTGTGGCACTCCGAAGGCTTCAGGAGTTGTCCTCTTAAAGTCAATAAATCAAGAAAATTATTGAATCCACAGTTTTTGGCCTGTTTACACTTCCTTTGCTTGTTTGAATGTTATATAATATAAGTACGTGTTCTAAAGTTCTATACAATGGAAACAAAATTTCAAACCTCATTCATTCCCAAAAAACCTATAAATATCACAAGTTCTCATCTTGGGGTAAGACGTCCGCGTAGCCTCTTGTCTATTGTGGCGTTGATTATATTTATACTCACACTTTTGACATTCGGTGGACTGTTTGGTTATTCAAAATGGTTGGTTCAACAAAACGAAGGGCTGAAGGTGTTGGTACAAAACGAGCTTGAGGCCAATTTTAATCCAGCTTTTGTCTCTGAATTGACAAATTTGAACTCCAGAATAGAAACTTCAGAAGAATTATTACCAAAACACGTGTCTTTGTCGTCTTTCTTGAAATCGCTAGGTTCTTTGACTGTAAGAAATATACAATTTACTGATTTCAATTATTCTGGTTCACCTGGAGGAGCCGTTGCTGTGACGATGAAAGGTCGTGGAACAAGTTATAGTGCGATTGTTTCCCAGTATAGTATTTTTACAAAAGAAAAATCTTTTACAAACCCCTCTTTTGCTGATTTCAGTTTAGATGATAAAGGAGGCGTCGTATTCAATTTTAAAACAACCTTATCTCCAACAGCTGTTTCTTATAAAAATACTTTGCAAATAGATACAGCAGATACTGTGAATTCATCTCTGGATACTGCCTCTGTCTTTTTGCCTGATAATATAGCTAGCACTACAAATCAATGAATAATATTGCCTCCATCATTTTAATAGTAATTTCTGCCGGAGTGTTTTTTGTAAACATTGATCCGCAGTATAAAGAAGTGCAGGCTCTTCGTGTTGAGCAGGCCAAATTTAATGAAGCACTTGATAATACAGACCGGATCAAAGAAATTAAAGAAAATCTTGATTCAAAATTGAGCTCATTTGATCCCGTAGAACTTGAAAAATTAAATAAATTGATTCCAGTAAACGTTGACTTGGTTGATTTTGCGGCTCAGATAAACAACATTGCGGCTTCGCATGGAATACTTATAAAAGATATAAAAGCTTCTAATTCACCTGCGCAAGTAAATACAGCTATTGGTGGTAACATAGGAAAGGTCCACACTAATACAAATATCGCCATCAGGTTTCAGGCGCCGTACACAAGTTTTCTTTCTTTTGTTGAAAGCATAGAGAAAAATCTTCGTTTAGCTGATGTCTCATCGGTAACATTCAGTTCTAATAATGACAAGACAAATCTTTACGACTACACACTTTCTTTACAAATATATTCCTTGGAAAAATAAAATTTTAGTTTTCTATTAATTCAAATATAAAAACATGGAAGCTCTGAAAAAAAATAAAAACTCTCTACTGGTACTTCTTTTGATCGTCATTTGTTTTGTGGCGTACATTTTTTTCTTTAAAGATAACGGTTCACTGACAAATACGTCAGTGCAGACAGAAGAGGATATTTTGAGAAGTGATGTCGTGACAAAACTCAAAAATCTTGAATCTTTAAAGAAGATAGACAATAGTATTTTGAAAGATGTTGTCTTCGTAAGTCTCAAGGATGGAAGTTTGCCTGTAGTGGTAGAATCTTCCGTGGGACGTGGTAATCCATTTGCTCCTATTGGAACTTTCAGTTCGCTTTTGCTGGTTATCCCCGCAAAATCAGCCCTTTAATTTCGTAGTAATCTTTCCACATATTATTTTTTGGGATAAATTACTCGATTTACACATATCATGAGTATTTTAGAAACACTTGTAAAAAAAGGAATCATAGATAAAGACGATGTGGATTCTTTGACCGAAGAAGCGCGCATCGCGGGTATTCCTGTAGAAAAATTACTTAGTCAAAAAGGAATCACGACGGATGATTTTTCGGGAAGTACGTTGTATTCAAAAGCGACGAATTCACCAAGTCAGACAATCAAAACAGGTGACCCATCTATACCAAAAAAGAGTTTAGGAAGTACAAATGTTGCCAGCGAAGTGTTGAATTACATTCCCGAAGAAGCGGCTTTGCATTATAAATTTGTTCCGTTGGGTGTGAAAGATAGCGTACTTGAAGTTGGAGTGATTGACTCCGACAATATCGAAGCGAGAGATGCCTTGAATTTTATTTCTTCAAGGATTGGTCTTCCTTTTAAAATTTTTGTTATATCAGAGAGTGATTTTGACAAGGTTATTGCTATGTATAAGGGTCTCTCCGAAGAAGTGACCAAAGCCCTATCTCAGTTTGACGCGGTTGATTCCAAAGGTGGTTCTAAAGGCGATGAAAAAGATAAAGGGGTTTCTTTTGTCGTGGGCGGTGAAGAGGAGGGCAAAGATGGGGAGAGTTCATCTTACGAATCTGGAGGTGACGAAATGGAAACGAAAGTTATTGAAGATGCCCCTATTACAAAAATTGTTGCCACAATACTTAGATATGCGACAGAGGGAGAGGCTTCGGATGTCCACATAGAACCGATGGGTGAAAATGTTCGTGTCAGATTTAGGATGGATGGGGTTTTAAATACAAGTTTGGTCCTGCCTTTCAAGGTTCATTCGGCGGTTGTGGCAAGAATAAAAATACTTTCAAAGTTGCGATTGGATGAAAGACGCAAACCACAAGACGGGCGTTTTTCCGCAAAAATAGAAGATAGAAAGATTGATTTTCGTGTTTCTACTTTTCCAACATATTTTGGTGAAAAAGTAGTACTTAGAATTCTTGATCAAGAAAAAGGCGTAAAAAAACTTGATCAACTTGGTTTGAGTCAGAAAAATCTTGAATTGATTAAAAAAGCCATTGAGAGACCTTATGGACTCATCCTTATTTCAGGCCCGACCGGTTCCGGAAAGACGACGACTCTGTATTCAATGTTAAACGAGTTTAATCGCGAACAGAAAAATGTTTTGAGTCTGGAAGATCCAGTGGAGTACAATATTCCTGGTGTAAACCAGTCGCAGGTAAGACCAGAGATTGGTTATACATTTGCAAATGGTTTGCGTACGACCTTGAGACAAGACCCAGATATCATAATGGTGGGTGAGATTAGGGATGCGGAAACTGCCGGTCTCGCTATCCAAGCGGCACTTACCGGACATCTTGTGTTGGCGACTATTCACACCAACAATGCTTTGGGAGTTATACCGCGACTTATAGATATGGGTATAGATCCATATTTGATAGCACCTACTCTCATACTGGCGATTGCCCAGAGACTTGTGAGCGTTTTGTGTCCAAAAACTGGTACGAGCGTCCCTGTAGAGGGTAGTTTGCTCAAACTTGTAGAAGAGCAGTTCGCTGATTTACCAGAAAAATTTAGACAAGAACTACATATTGGCAAGGAAATGTTTAGAATCGCACCAAGCTCAGAGTGTCCAACGGGTACTCGTGGAAGGATTGCTGTCATGGAAGTTTTGGAAATGGACAAAGATATTGAGGCAATGATTTTGAAAAGTCCTACCGAACTGGAGATTGGTAAAGCTGCTCGCGCCAAAGGAATGCTGACTATGAAGGACAATGCCGTATTGAAAGCCTTTGAGGGCGTTGTTCCTTTTGAAGAGGTCAATGCTTTATAAGGTTGCGTGGATTATGTTACAATAAATAAGTAAAAATTATAATTAAAATCACCCCAAATGGCAGAGAAAAAATATAAAATTCTTATCGTTGATGATGACAAGTTTCTTCTGACTATGTATGTAATGAAATTCAAGAAGCATGGCTTTGATGCAGTTTCTTCTGTTGGAAGTAATGATGCGCTAGAAAAACTCCGCGGTGGTTTTAGCCCAGATATTTTGGTACTTGATATTATTATGCCTGGCGTGGATGGTTTGGAACTTTTGTCCATTATCAGGAAAGAAAAATTAGCTCCTGATGCTGTTGTTATTATGCTTACAAATCAAGGAGGAAGTGAAGAAATTGAGAAAGCGAAATCTCTTGGTGCAAATAGCTATATTGTCAAAGCTACATCTATACCATCTGAGGTTGTAGAAGAAGTTTTAAAAATAGCAGAATCTAATAGTAAAAAATAATGAGTTATAAACAAGAGTTGCAAGATTTGATGGAGACTGTTGTCAAGGAGGACGGCTCAGATTTACATTTGGCGGAAGGCAGGTCACCTGTTATACGTGTTGGTGGAACACTTATCTCTCTTTTGAAACAACCTGCTCTGACCAAAGAAAATATGCACGGTATTGTGGAAGAAGTGCTCACAACAGAAGCCAAAAGCGTTTTTTTAAAAAACAAAGAAGCTGATTTTGCTTACGATTTTAAGGGTCAAGCGCGCTTTAGGGGAAATATTTTTATACAACAAGGTCGCATGGGTATTGCCCTTCGTCTTATTCCAAATAAGATACGAACTCTTCAGGAACTCAATCTACCTCCGATTATAGGCACATTTGCACAGCGACAACAGGGATTTTTTCTCATTGTTGGCCCGACTGGTCATGGAAAATCGACCACGATGGCAGCTTTGATAGAAATGATAAACAATGAACGCACGGAACATATTATTACCATCGAAGATCCGATCGAATATGTCTTCAAACCAAATAAGTCGGTTATTGATCAACGTGAAGTGCGCATTGATACACCGGATTTTTATACGGCCTTGCGTGGTGTTTTCAGGCAAGATGTCGATGTGCTTATGGTGGGTGAAATGCGAGAGCCAGAAACTATTTCTGTAGCAGTTACCGCCGCAGAGACTGGCCACTTGGTATTTTCTACACTTCACACAAACACTGCAGCCAACACGGTAGAAAGAATTATAGATTCATTTCCGGGGAATCAGCAAGATCAGATTAGAATTCAGTTAGCTGGAAGCTTGGCGGGTATTTTGTCTCAGAGACTTATCCCTAGGATTTCCGGGGGACTTATTCCTGCATATGAACTTTTGATAAACAATAGTGCTGTCACTAATCTTATTCGTGAAAATAGGGTATACGAAATAAACACGGTTATAGAAACGAGTTCTGAGCTCGGTATGATTGATCTAAACAGGTCGCTTGTAGAATTAGTTGAAAAAGGTGAAATTACCGTAGAAAATGCTCATTTGTATTCCACAAATCCAAAACAGTTGGAAAAACTATTGTAAAAAATAAAGGAGCAGAGCGACTATTATTTTCACAACCCTGTTAAATAATTTTAAATTCCCGTATAATGTACTATGTTTATGTGCTCATTTCAAAGGTTGATAAAAAGTTTTATGTAGGTTTTACAAAGAATTTAAAATTAAGATTTGAGCAACATAATAAAGGTCGTGTTGAATCTACATATAAAAGAAGACCACTTAAACTTTTGTACTACGAAGCTTGTTTAAACAAAAACGATGCTATGCATAGAGAAAAATATCTTAAAACATACCATGGTAAGTTGTTTGTGCGTAATAGGCTCAAATCTTATTTAACAGGGTGATGATTTTAATAGTCATTACATTCCTTTAAAATCAATCATGTTATTCAACTATAAAGCAATTGAAAATAGTGGGGAAAATAAAGAAGGAACTATTGAGGCAATAAATATAGATATTGCCATCAGTTCACTTCAGAAAAGAGGTCTCATGATCTCTTCTATTTTGCCAGTAAAAAAACCATTATCTCTAAATACAGTTTTTTCTTTTTGGAGTAGTGTGTCAACCAAAGAAATTGTTGTTATTTCTAGGCAGGTGGCTACACTTTTTGAAGCGCAGGTTTCGGCTTTGCGTGTCTTTAGGCTCATCGCGTCAGAAGAAAAAAATCTAATCGTACAAAAAAGTATCAATGAAGTTGCTGATGATATACAAGGTGGAAGTACTATATCAAAAGCTTTGTCAAAGCACCCTTTCATATTTTCTAGTTTTTATGTGAATATGGTTCGTGCGGGAGAAGAATCTGGTAAATTGGATCAAACTTTTTCTTATTTAGCAGATTATCTTGAAAGAAATTATGATGTCACGTCTAAAGCAAAGAGTGCCCTAATTTATCCAGCTTTTGTCATCTCTACTTTTGTTTTGGTTATGATTTTTATGTTCACTTTTATAATACCAAAGATTTCTGGAATTTTAGTTGAGACGGGTCAGGAACTTCCTTTTTATACAAGAATAGTCTTAAATCTGAGTACTTTTTTTGTACTTTATGGTTTCTTTTTCCTAGCAATTCTTGTTGTCGCTGGTTTCTTTTTGTGGAAATATATCCAAACTCCAGAAGGTAAACTTTCTTTTGATATTTTCAAACTTGAAGTGCCGTATGTTGGTACTTTGTACAGAAAACTCTATCTTTCAAGAATCGCGGACAACACAAGCACGCTTCTTTCTAGCGGTGTGTCTATGCTCAAAGCCCTCGAGATTACAGCTTTGGTTGTTGGAAACGAAGTGTATAAAGATATTTTAGAAAAAAGTGTTGTGTCGGTGAGAGGAGGTAAAGCATTGTCTGTTGCCTTTTCTGAGTATCCTGATATCCCACCTATAATGGTTCAAATGGTGAAAGTTGGTGAAGAAACGGGTGAACTCGGTAATATCCTAAAAACACTATCAAAGTTTTACCAAAAAGAAGTGGTTCGTGCGGTGGATACTCTGATCGATCTTATAGAGCCGGCGATGATTATTATACTTGGTGTGGCAGTGGGGATTTTGATTGCGTCGATATTGGTCCCAATTTACAACATCACATCCGCCTTCTAGTTAAAACGTTCAAATTTAGTGAGCTTCGTCGTTCCATATTCCGGTTGCTCCCGCACTGTACTGCGCGTACAGTTTGGTCGCAATCCTCACATGTGCCTAGAATCTCACGAAAATTTGAATGTTTTAAAAATTTTATAGTTTTGCACACGCCTTGAACTTCATCCAAATCTTAAGGTTTTATATGCACTGGTGTTTTGGTTGTGGTCATAAAATTTTAATTTGTCTCAAATCTCATCTAAATTAAGAAATTCTCGAAATACACTATACACTGTCAAGGTTGAACCTTGACACACACATAATCTGCCTCAAATCTTATCTAAATTAAGAAACTCTTGAAATACCGAGAATCTTAGATATTCTATGGATTTTAAGGCTTTTGACATAAATATCCCCATTTCTATAATTTACTTGTTGCGTCATATATACACTGCTGTATAATGTACTAGTACGTTCACTTATGTTTAAAAGAACGGTATCCTCTATAAGAGGGGGTCGAATTTCGAATAAAATTAAAAATTATCAGAAAATTAATTTAATAATCTAATTATGTTAAAAAATATAAGAGGAGAGAGAGGGGGTTTTACACTTATTGAACTTTTGGTTGTTATCGCAATCATCGGTATCTTGTCATCAATTGTTTTGGCTAGTTTGAATACTGCTAGAAGTAAAGGTTCAGATGCGGCAGTTAAAGCCAATTTAAGTGGTATAAGGGCTCAGGCTGAGATTATCTATGATGCGGATGGTGATTACGATGCAGTTTGTGGTGCAAACAGTGTTACTCAAAATGCTGGGGTTTCTTCGGCAATTGCAGCTGCTAACACTGCTTCTGGTGGTACAGCTGTATGTGGAAAACCTGCATCTGGCGCAGCTTCAGGGTGGGCTATTTCTTCACCGCTCAAGACTTCTGGAAATTGGTGTGTAGATTCAAATGGTGCTTCAAAGGCAGAGGCTAGTGCGATTGGGGCAACAGTAACTACTTGTCCATAGGTTTTTGTTGATTATTTGATACAAAAAAACCGCGATTATAGCGGTTTTTTTGTTTGATGGTTTTTATGATTTTTGATATAATATAATCACATTATTTAAATGAAAATACTTATGTTAAAAAATACAAAAAAAGGTTTTACACTCGTCGAGCTTTTAATTGTTATCGCAATCATCGGTATCTTGTCATCAATTGTTTTGGCTGGTTTGTCTTCCTCGAGAAACAAGAGTAAAGATACTGCAATAAAGTCACAAATTATTAGTATGAGATCTCAAGCGGAAATATTTTTAGGTATTAATAATAGTTATGGCACGGTGGGTGACAAATGTGATGGTTCTTCTGGTGTTAGCTCATTATTTTCAACCTCTCCAAATTCTGGCGGATTATCAGCTTTAGTCGTAGGTCTTTCTTCCGTTTCTGTGCCGACCTGTATAACAGCTTCTTCTGTTGGAGGTCTTGCTGATTCGTGGGCGATTTCTGCTCCTCTGGTTACAAATAACACCTCTTTTGTATGCGCAGATAGCTCGTCTAGTAACATCTATACGGGTACAAAAACTGCCCAGTCTTCAGGTACTGTCACAAGTTGCCAATAGTTTGTTTTAAATTCTTCTTTGGACAAAAACTCCAGTATTTACTGGGGTTTTTGATGTAATTGTGTTATAATTAAAGGAACAAACATCATTTATGTATCTAATTATAAGCTTGTTTATTTTTATTTTGGGTGTAATTGTTGGCAGTTTTTTAAACGTCGTGGCTTTGCGATATAACACGGGTTTGTCGATTACAAAAGGCCGATCAAAATGTTTTTCCTGTAGCAAAACTCTTTCTTGGAGTGAACTTGTTCCTATTTTTAGCTTTCTATACTTGAAAGGTAAGTGTAGTAGTTGTGGATCCAAGGTTTCTTGGCAATATCCTATTGTAGAAATGATTACAGGAATTCTTTTTCTTGGGGTTTGGATAAAAAATTTACCCTTACTTTCCGTTTCGTCTGTCTTGTTTGTTTGCACAACCATTCTTGTTTGGATAATCATCTCTGTTCTGGTTGTCATTTCCATTTACGATATTAAGCACAAAATTATTCCTGACAGTTTGGTGTTGATTTTTATTGTTGCCTCGTTACTTCTACTTCTCGGTAGTTTGTTTTTACAAGCCATCCCCTTGGTAAGTTGGGATCTGTGGGCGGGGCCTGTGCTTTTCTTGCCTTTTTTCTTGCTCTGGCTCGTTTCTTCCGGTCGGTGGATTGGTTTGGGAGATGCAAAATTGGCTATTGGAATAGGTTGGTTTTTGGGTATGGTTTCCGGTATTTCTGCAGTAGTTTTGGCCTTCTGGATTGGTGCTGGATTCAGTCTGATTCTCCTTGGTTTGGGGGCAGTCTTGAAGATTTTGCATACTGACGGAAGTAGATTGTCATTTATACCCAAAGGACTTACAATTAAAAGCGAGATTCCTTTCGCGCCATTTCTCATTCTTGCCACACTGATTGTCTTTTTCTTTAATTTTGATGTGGTCTGGCTAAGTGCACTTTTCCAAATGTAATAATATGACAAAATTTTCCCCTCCTTCTTTTAAAGCGAAAAACGGGTTTACCCACGCACAAAATATTGTATTGAATTGTTTTTTAAATATAAAGCTCTGCTGGGATTTTATTTTTTCTCGCAAAACTAAAAAAAGTTTTGTGCATGGGTTTACTCTAATTGAGCTTGTTGTTACTCTGGGTATTATCACGGTAGTTTTGTCTATAGTTATAATTAACTTCTCTAAGTCAGGAGAGGGGATCATTCTTACTGATGTCGCGTATCAAACAGCCATTTCTATTCGTCAGGCACAGGTATATGGATTGAGTGTTAAACAATCCGGCACGACTCCGGGGTTTGAATTTGATGCTGGTTATGGGGCACATTTTGATATTGACGATCCAACCTCTTTTATACTTTTTGCCGATAAAAATAAGAATAGTGTATATGATGCCGGAAGTGGAGATTGTCCCGGAACTATCCCAGGTAATGAATGCATTGAGAAAATTGTTCTTCAGACTGGTTATACTGTAGAAAGCTTTGGGAAAATAAAAAATGATGCGATCTTTTCATTATTTTTTCCTTCTAGTGTTATAGAAAAATTGGACATCACTTTTAAAAGACCAAATCCAGATGCTGTTATTGTGTCTGACAGCACCGCACTAGCTCCCGATGAAATCGGGGCTGTTATAAGGCTTCAATCTGTTGGGGGAAAAGAGAAAGACGTTACTGTTTTTAGCACGGGTCAAATATCGGTAGAAGATGTAGCTGTAACTGCACCATAAAATGAAAAGATTTATTAAAAATCAAAAGAATATTACTTACGGGTTTACCCACGCACAAAAAAACTTTGTGGACGGATTTACCCGCCCACCAAATCAGACTTCAGATTTGGGTCGGGACATAAAATCATGTTGTGGTTTTATGTTTAAACCTAAAATAAAAACAAGCTTGGTGGACGGGTTTACTCTGATTGAGCTTCTTGTTTCACTCACTCTTTTCACTGTTGTTTTTACAATAAGCGCCGGTTCTGTTGTGAGTATTTTGGATGCCAATAGAAGTTCTAGGTCTATGGAATCTGTTATGAACAACCTGAATCTTGCTTTGGAGGGTATGACAATAGATTTGAGGTTCGGTAATGAATATCATTGTAGTAATAATGGTAGTGGTGTGTCAGGCGAATCAAGAACTCCTGAAGATTGCGTGGTAAATCCTGGGGATGCAATTTCTTTTCTTGATAGAGATGGTCTTTATAGGGCGTATTACCTTTCCAATAATCAGCTCTATAGGTATTTGGATGGTCAAGGCCAATCTGTCCCCGTTACCGCTAAAGAAGTAAAAATAAATCAGTTGAGTTTTTATGTTACAGGTACTATATCGGCCACTAACAATGATTTTTCTCAGCCAAAGATCATGGTGGTTGTCCGCGGTGAAGCTGGAGGTGAACGATCCCCCTCAAAATTTGATTTACAGACGACGATTTCACAAAGAGTTTTAGATTTATAATAAAAAATGGATAAGAATCTTAAAAAGAAATATGTTTCAAAAGGAGGCTTTATCCACGCACAAAAAAACTTGGTGGGCGGGTTTACCCACGCACAAAA
>JABMOB010000034.1 GCA_013204345.1 Parcubacteria group bacterium
AATTTAAAAATTATTGATCTTCCTATACACTATAAGGAAAGAGTTTACGGACAGACTAATATTAGTAGATGGAAACATGGCTGGTTGCTTCTAAAGATGACATTGTTTGCAGCGCGAAAAATAAAATTCATCTAAATTTATAGTATGAGCAAAAAATTATCCATTATAATTCCGGTATACAACGAAGAAAAAACTCTATCTGAGATAGTAAAAAGAGTTAGGTCTGTGGTTTTTGATGGTGGAACAACAAAAGAAATTATTATTGTGAATGATGCTTCTGTTGATGGCACTAAGGAAATTGCCGACTCTATGCAGAAAGATTGTGTTGTCATTCATCATGAGAAAAATAGTGGTAAGGGATCATCTGTGATTGATGGACTCAAAGCTTCTACTGGGGATATCGTAGTTATTCAAGACGCTGATCTTGAATATGACCCTGTTGAAATGAATTTGCTTTTAGGTCCAATACTTAAAGGTGACGCAGATGTAGTTTATGGCTCCAGGTTGGTTACAACTAGACCCCACCGTATAATGTATTTTTGGCATTATGCGGGGAATAAGTTTTTAACAACTTTTTCAAACATTTTTACAAATCTTAATCTCACAGATATGGAGACTTGTTACAAAATGCTAACAAGGAAAGTAGCAGATGATATCAAAGGCAAACTTGTTTCCAAACGTTTCGGTATAGAGCCAGAGATTACAGCTAGAGTAAAAAAATATCGAATTTTTGAGGTTGGGATTTCTTACTCGGGACGTACTTACGAGGAGGGTAAAAAAATAAATTGGAAAGATGGCCTAGCTACATTTTGGCATATTATTAGATTTAATCTTTTTTCTTAAAAATTAAAATATAGGTATGTCACAAAATACAGTTACTCGGGGCACTGGTCTTTTGGAAGGGATGCTTTCAAAGCTTAGATCTAGAATGGCTAATAAATTAATTCCGCCGGAAACTCGCTCTGGGTCAGTGTTGGATATTGGTTGTGGATTAAGTCCATATTTTCTATCCACAACGAAATTTAAGACAAAATTTGGTGTGGATAAGCTACTCAAAGATACAGAATCTTTTGACGGTCAAGATTTTACAATTAGAAATTTTGATATTGAAAAAGGTGAAAGGTTGCCTTTTGCGGACAATTCTTTTGATGTTGTTACCATGCTTGCTGTTTTTGAGCATATAAAACTAAGTTTTTTGTCTCAACTTATTTGTGAAATATATCGTGTTTTAAAACCTGGCGGGCATTACATTATCACCACCCCTTCTTCACGGTCTGATTTAATTTTGAAAGTTATGGCAAAAATAAACCTCGTCAGTTCAGAAGAAATAAATGAACATCAGGATTTGTGGAGTCATAAAAAAATAATAAAAATACTTGAAGATAATAATTTTAATAATCAAAAAATTAAAAAAGGATATTTTGAACTCGGTCTAAATCTTTGGGTAAAAGCAACAAAATAGCATTCTATTCTGTGTATTTATCGGTATGTTAATATGAAAGTATGTCATTTAATAAAAGTAAAATATTTTTCTGGTTTTTTATTGGTCTAGTATCTTTTACTTGTCTTTTTTCTATATATTCATTTAAGCCAATTATTGATGGTGATGGTATTACGTATGTACAAGCCATGAATGTGCTTCGTGGGGGTGTTGTCCCTTCCGATTTTGTACCTAATAGAATTTTAACCACCTTTTTTGGTTTAGAATCGATTATTTTGTTTTCCAAAATTTTTGGTAGCGTAGAGGCTGGTTGGTTAATTTTAAATATTATTTTCTATTTCATTTTAAATATTGTATTTTATAAATTAATTTTAAATATATTTAAAAGTGATAGGACAGCTTTTCTTGCCTCAACTTTTTTAGCTTTGAATTATGCCATGATTTTTTTTGGTCTTGATTACTGGATGGACATAGGAGGTTGGACGTTCTATATTTTATCTCTTTATTTCACCCTTAAATATGTCCAAACAGAAAAAAGAAAATGTTTACTATACTCTTCTGTATTTGTTGGGGTGGGGGTTTTGTTCAAAGAGTATGCTTTTTTAGCCTTGATCCCAATGATGATTATTCTTGCATATGAAAACTGGTTTAATTTGGCTAAGATGTTCAAAAAGTCTATCGCTCCAGTTTTAATTTCCTTAGTGCCGATTATTGCCGTCTATTTTTTTGTTTTTGAAAAGTTTAGATATACGTATGCGGATTGGTTATCAATGAGTAATAATTATTATATTTATAACTTTAGAGTAATTGAGTATGTAAAAAGTTTCGGATCACTATACAATGTTTTGGCTGTTTTGGTTTTGGGTGGCTTGTATTATTTTTTTCGCAATAGAGATACTATTGTTCCAGAAAAGAAAATTCAGGTACTTATAGTGTCTATCGTTGTATCAGCTTTACCAGTATTTATATGGCCGGCTATTACTCAAAGAATTCTTTTTATAACTGTACCAGCAATGCTTCTAATAGCTTCTTTCTTGTTTAAAAAACAAGAAAATCATTGGTGGTTATTTTTGTTAGTATTAGTAATTTATGCAGTATTTAATTTCAACATGAGCTATATTTTACTCAACTTCAATTTACCTTTCTAGATTTAATTTATTTCGCAAATGATATCAGCTAATTTTTCAAAAAAAACAGAAATTATAGTCCTAACTTTAATTCTTGTTTTTACTGTTTTTTTTGCAACTTTTAAACTTTCAGAAAGTCCGTCAGTTTGGTATGACGAGGGTTTTTATGTTCAGTCTGCTTTAAATTTGGCGAGTTCTGGGCAATCTGGACTACATATTATTCCAGAAAAAATAGAACAAATTTCTCAGATTACAGTTGGGTATCCTTTGATTTACCCCCTGGCTCTTGCTTTGAAAGTTTTTGGCGAAAATATTGTTGTCACTAGGGGGTTGATGGTTATTTTTATTCTCGCTCTTTTGGTTGGTGTATATTTTTTAGTAAGAAAACTTTATGGATCATATTATGCACTTGGTTCACTTTTGCTTTTAGTAACGTTTCCGCCATTATATGGAAATGGTAAAAGCGTTTTGGGTGAAGTTCCTGGATTATTTTATCTTGTTGCGTTTCTTTTATCTCTTTACTTTGCAAGAAATAAAGCACAAGGAAGCTTCGGACGAGTTTCGTTATTAGTTTTATCTGGTTTGTTGGCTGGACTTTGTGCTTCAACAAAGCCGGTTTTTCTTTTGATTTTACCTGCTATTCTTCTCGGACTTTTTATTTATCGCAAATCAAAGATTTTCTCTATTAAAGAGATTTTTCTGACTTCTATTGCTGTTCTCATCCCACTTTTGGTTTGGTTCGCTTTGCAATTCACTACAAGTGATTCTTTTGGTGGTATTTTGGGTTTCTATGCCAATCCTTATGCTGTAACTAGTGTTGCAAGCACTATTTTTAGCAGTTTAAAAGCTTTTTTCTCCTCTAGTGGGCCGATTTATCTTCTCGTGCTTCTTGTGGTTTGGATTTTTGCTTTGTGTATAAAGTTGCGACAGAAAAGTACTATTCAAATAGAAGAAACTGTAGCTTTTATTTTTAGTATCCTGATCACATTAGCGTATTTTCGTACCGCAGGGTGGTATCGATATATTTTTCAGGCACAGATCATTGCTATTATTTTCTTCCTACCGTCATTGTTTATTTTTCTGCAATGGCTTATTGAGAAGACGAAGTTTGGTTTTGTCTCGACGAAAACGCTCGCAACCATCGGTCTTATCTTGCTTTCTGTGCTCGGAACGTATCAACTGGCGTTTCATTCTTGGGTGGCTGATTATTATACGAGCCAAAAAAGTGCTTTTTGGGATGATTATTTCAAAAAAGAACCCAAAGATGAAAGTTTGTTAATTTACAATGCACCTGAGGTGGCGATTTTTGCGGAGTTTAATGGAAAAAGTTTCTATCAGTACCTTGCTCCTGCTGGTGGTGTGTGGGGAGAAGATAATTTGAAACTCGTTGAGTCTGGTTGGATAGACAAGGTTATTGTTCGAACCGATGTTTATAGCGGTGAGGAAAGTTTTCTATTTAAAAATTATATTTCTGTTGGTGAGTTTTATAAATACACAGTCCTCCAAACTAAATAGTTAGTTTTTGCGTGCTACGATAATTATTCCATTGGGTTCTCCATGGGCTAGTTTTCTATCTATCAAGTAGAGAATATAGCACGGGTAAAAAAACAGTCCCATCAAGGGTTTAGATTTTAATGAATTAAAAAATCTAAATAGTTTTGTTCCAAAACTATATTCGTAGTATTTATCCTCAGTAATTTCTACCCCTTCCGGTCTGAGAAGGGTTGATAAATTTTCTTTTGTATACCCCGGCCTTTCATGCCCGAACATTTTGAATATTCTTTGATTATATTTTGAATTGTATGGTACAGATAAAATCAGTGTGCCGTTTGGTTTCAAAACTCTGGCAAGTTCTTTTATTGCAGAAATGTCGTCTCGAATATGCTCAACAACTTCCGAGCATATTATCAAATCGTAACTTTCGTTTTGAAATGGCAGTTTGGTAATAGATCCAATGTGAGTTTTTATACTCGGTCGTAGTCGAGGTAATTCTCCAAGTACGTTATTGATATTTTCTATTCGTTTTTGATCTAAATCTATCGCATCAATGTGATTGAAACCATTTTCCGCTAAAATCATAGAGTAAAGTCCATAACCACATCCGGCGTCGAGTACCGCAGAAGATTTGGAAATTCGCAGTGCCTCCTTGAGAATGATTTTGGCACGCATACGAAAACCAAGGTGAGGAAGGCCAATAATTCTCAGGGCGAGTTTATTTAAAAAATTATTTTTTAATGTATAATGCTTCTCGTCGGCTGTAGAAAGCTCGATTTTGGAACATTTAGCTAAAAGTGCGCCTGTAACCATAGAAATCTGATTATATATGAATACCGAAAATAATAATAAAACACTGGTTCATATCGTCATTCCATTATACAACGAAGAGAAAATTATTTCTAAAACGGTTGAGAGACTTGCCAGTTTTCTTATAGGGAGCGCTTTTCCTTACGAATACACAATTACTCTAGTAAATAATGCGAGCACTGACAATAGTTTGGTATTGTGTGAAAATTTAGCGGAAAAATTTTCTTGCGTTCGAGTTTTGAACCTTGTAGAGAAGGGGAAAGGACGAGCAGTCCGCACATCATGGTCTTCGGAGTCTATAAAAGAAGATGATGTCGTTTCTTTTATGGATACTGATCTTTCTTCAGACTTAACATTTTTCAGATCACTTGTGGATGCAGTTGTTATAGAAAAATATGATTTGGCGATAGGTAACCGTCTCGGTAAAAATTCAAAAGTTATCAGCCGTCACCGCCTACGTAAACTTGCTTCGCATCTTTATAATATTTTTATACGGATGATGTTTAGGACAGGTATAGAAGATCATCAGTGTGGTTTCAAAGTAATGAGTAAGCAGGCTTTTTCTATCGTTGCTCCATTTTTACAAGATAACGCTTGGTTTTTTGATACGGAACTTATTGTGGTGGCTTTGCGCAAGAAATTAAAAATAAAGTCCATTGATATCATTTGGACAGACAGCACAGATTCAAAAGTCTCTCTTGGTAAAACTTCGTATGATATGTTCCGCGCCGCGTGGGGACTGAAGGGGAGATTAAAGGATCAGAAATTACTTTAATTTGTTTTCGAAGTGTTTAAAAGTTTTTTTGAGACCTTCAGAAAAAGAAAATTTTGGTTTCCAGCCTAATTTTCTATATATCTCTGTTGTGTCTATTGCATATCTGAAGTCATGGCCCATACGATCGGGGACATACTCTATATAACTTTCATCAAGCCCGGCTAGTTTGATTAGTGTTTCAGTAACTTTTTTATTTGTCATTTCTTGATTACCTCCGATGTTGTGAATGGTTCCTTTTTTACCTTTTTCAAAAACTAGATTAATTGCGTCTACATGATCTTCAACATATATCCAATCTCTCACATTTTCCCCCTTTGAATAAAGGGGAACTTTCTTTTTTTGCAATAATAAGCTTATAAAACGAGGGATTAATTTTGTTGTATCTTGATTCGGTCCATAGTTGTTTGAACACCTAGAGATGACGGCGTTAAGTCCAAATGTGTTTGTGTATGATCGTACCAACATATCAGCAGATGCTTTTGAAGCGCTGTAAGGGCTGTTAGGAGCAATGGTTGAGTTTGTGGTGAATGCCGGTTCTTTTACTCCAAGTGATCCATATACTTCGTCCGTAGAGATTTGATAGAACTTGTCGAGTTTGTATTTTTTTGCCAATAGTAAAAGATTATGTGTGCCGATTATGTTTGTTTCGACAAATAATGCTGGATTTTGGATACTTATGTCAACATGGCTTTCTGCTGCAAAATGTATAATATCTGTCGGTTTGTATTTAAGAAAAATTTTTTCTAGGTTGCTAATGTTTCTTATATCAATTTTTTCAAAACGATAATTTTTTTCCTTAGATACGTGTACATTTTCTTGGTGCGCAGCGTATGTAATGCAGTCTAAGTTTATAAAAAGTCGATCGGGGTACAAACTGACGAATTTATTTAAATAATTGCTTCCTATAAAACCTAATCCGCCGGTTATTATTATTGTTTTTTTATATTTCATAAAATGATTTTATCTTCTCACATATATATATCACCTCATTATTTTTTAAATAAGGGTGAATTGGAAGAGATAAAATTTTTTTAGTTTTTTCTTGGACTATAGGTAGATTCTCTTTGTTATGTTCTTTAAAACACTCTTGTTTGTGAAGGGGGATTGGATAATGTATTAATGTATCTACCCCATTTTTTTTCAGAAATACTTTTAGCCCATCTCTTTTGTCAGTCTCGATTACAAATAAATGGAATGCATGCTGCGTTCCGTTTCTTAATTCTGGTAATTTAATGTTTTTTATATTCGATAATTTTTTTATATAAATACTAGCGATCTCTCGTCTTCTTTTGTTGTGTTTGTCTAATGTTTTCAGTTTGATCGATAAGATTGCAGCTTGTAGTTCATCTAAGCGACTATTTAGACCAATAATTTCGTGCTCATATCTATTTTTTTGTCCGTAATTTCTTATTTTCCTACACTTTTCTGCTAGAGTGTTGTTGTTTGTAACTATCGCACCACCGTCTCCAATCGCCCCTAAGTTTTTTGTAGGATAAAAACTAAAACAACCAAAAGTGCCAAATGTTCCCACTTTTTTTCCTTTAAACTCTGCTCCGTGTGCCTGAGCACAATCTTCAATAACATATAAATTGTGTTTTTTTGATATAGCCATGATTTTGTCCATATCCGCGGGTTGACCATAAAGATGCACAGGCATTATTGCTTTTGTCCGTGGGGTAATTTTTTTTTCTATATCATCTGTTTTGATATGAAAAAAACGGTCTATATCTGTAAAAATCGTTTTTGCTCCAATTGTTTTATGCGCCAATACTGTCGCGACGGCAGATAATGGGGTGGTAATGATCTCATCCCCGTGTTTTATATCTAAGGCCATAAGTGCGATTTGAAGGGCTTCCATACCATTCCCCACGCCAATAGTGTTTTTTATTTTTAAATAAGAAGCAAAACTTTTTTCAAAATTTTCTACTTCCTTACCCAAAATATAATAACCAGATTTTAAAACACGTTCTATCGCATGGTTAATTTCCTTCCCTTCCTTCCTGTAATTTTTAGAAAAATCATTGAATAGTATTTTCATTTTCTTTTTATGTATTCGGTAAATCTTTTGTAATCTCGTATGTAGTCTTTTTCGTCATAATAACTATCTGAAATAACTAGAATCACACAATCTTTTGAAAAGTTTCTCATGGAGTGCCACAGTCTTGGTCCCAGCTCTATCCCGTATTGTGGTTTATCTAAGGTAAAGCTTTGTTTTATTTTTCCATCGTCTAGATCTAAGGTAAATTTACCATTTACGCAAAATATCCATTGTCTATTTTTTTTATGAGCGTGTTTTCCTCTGACCGCTTTTTTATTAGTAAGATTGTTTATAAAATAGAAACGTTTTATTTTTGTTGGTATATGTTTTAACGCCTCTCCAATAAATAGTGAGCCGTCTGGGTGATCGTTGAATGACTGCAAGGCTACATATCCAGAATTTTTAACTTTTATTTTTTCCATGTTTTTTCTTCATATAGTTTGATGCTTCAATAAGGCTCTCAAATGTACCTATGTCAAACCAATCTTTTTTTAAAGGCACCCCTTTTAGTTTTCTGTCTTTTATGTACATGTTGTTTATATAAGTAATTTCGTACTCACCTCTTTTTGAGACTGGTTGTCCTATCATTTTTTTGAATACTGTATTGTCATACATATAAATACCAACAACAGCCAAATCAGATTTTGGTTTTTTCGGTTTCTCCTCGATATTTAACACGCTTCCTTTTTTATCTAGTGTTGCGACTCCAAATCTTTCAGGATCTTTAACTTTTTTTAGAAAAATAACGGAGCCGTCTTTAAAGTTTTTAACTTGGGTAGAAATGTCATCTTCTAGGATATTGTCTCCGAGATACAGAATACAATTTTCATCACCAATATAATCTTTTGCTATGTAGAGCCCATCTGCGATACCTGAGGGTTTGTCCTGAATACCGTATACAATTTGTATCTGCTTTCCATTATTTTTTGATCTAAAATCATGACCTGACCCAAGAAGGTTTACAAAATCATTCACATGGTGTGGCGAGGTTACTATCATTATTCTGTCTACACCAGCTGATACTAATTTATCAATGGCATAATAAATTACAGGTTTATTATACACAGGTAGTAAATGTTTGTTTGTTACTAATGTTAGAGGGTAAAGTCTCGTGGCTTTTCCCCCAGCTAAAATGACTCCTTTCATGATTTTTTGTTATGGAAATATGCTAGCATTTTTCCGTTATTTAAAGCAATTTTTTTAATTTTTCTTATAAAATATTTATGGCTTTTTTCAAATCCATAAAAAAGACTTTGGTTATTGCATTTCTTGATTTCTGATACAGCTTCTCTCGCCGTTTCTAGGTATTTTTTAAAGATCAAATTTCTCACATCTTTTGTTGTTACTCCGGTAGTTTTTACTGTATTAAATATTTTGTATAGTTTAAAACCGTGAAAATGATAAAAAATTAAATGGAAAATTTTTCCGGTAGATTTTTCATTACCATAAATTACGTTTGTTTCTTTATGAAAAGAATATTGTTTTACATTCCAAGAGGCAACATTAGCCCCTAAGTTTTGGAGGACACATATTTCCTTGAAACGTTTTGGCCAATCATTGAGATAAAGCTGATCTCCAAATTTTCCGTCCTCATAATAATTATGGCACCATTCTAAACAGCTTTTTCTCCACCATTCTAAGCACTCCAGACCATATTTGTTATTTTTAAAAATCAACATTCCGACATTGTATATACCCTTTGTATTTTCTAAGTTCTTGTGTTCTTGAGGGAAGCGGTGTGGAATAATCATGACGGAAGAATTGCTAAATTCTTTGTAAATACTTTCAGGAGATGAGTAAAAATATAAATCAGCATCAAGGTAGGCTACGCTCTCAACATTTTCGTTTTTCAAAATATATCTAGGGAGAGATGGGGTACATGTAAAATAGTACTCTACTAATGTTCGGTTTCCTTTTGCTTTTAAAAGTTCTTTATCTTCAAAATCTTCTAATTTTATGAGAATAATTTTTGGCAACCCCATTTTGCTTAGAATTGTATAAGTTTCTGTATCCATACATAAAATCCATAACACAAAATCCGGACAGTTTTCTAACAGAGAATAATAGAGAGCCAATCCTTTGACTAGGTAGTTTTTATCAAAGAGGGTGCAAAAATTATAGGTCATATTTTTTGGGCTAATATTATATTATCCATATATAGATCATTATTTTTGGGAAGAATTTTTGAAAATAAGATACCTAATATTGTTATTGGTGAGAAAAGAAAAAAGTAAAAAAATAACCTGAGTTTGTAATTTTTTATACGAAGTGTTTTATGGATATAGCAGTTAATTAATTGGAATATAACCCTTATATCGGAAATTGTTTTTCGTTGTTCTATTATTTTAAAATTATGCTTTTTCAAGATAAATGCGAGTCCAAAAGAAGAATATCTTGCATAGTCGTAGGGTTGTTCATGTTCGTCCCACACAAAAGGTACTGTTACTAGAAAATACCCACCTTTCTTCATAACTCGATTAATTTCAGAAATTTGTTCATCCGGATTGAATGTGTGTTCTAGGACTTGAGTTAGTATAACACCATCAAATGTTGAATCATTGAAAGGAATTTTTTTACCGTCATAAAATATGTCAGCTTTTTTACTTAGTCTGTTTTTAGGTGTATCAAACTCTAAGCCTGTGTAGGAGGATGTGTTAATAAATAATTTTTCATATGGTTTATGCCCACAACCAACGTCAAGAATTTTACCGGAAAGCTTTGGTGCAAGTGATCGAATATTTATAAAAAGATCATGCCGTACCAGATAAAATGGGTTTATAAAAATTCCTAAAAGTCCAGGATAGAACTGTTGGTCTTGCATCAATTTTTTTATACGGGGCAACATGTTTTATTGTAATTTAAAAATAAAACCTCGAAATTTAACGTCTGTTTTATCACTATATATTTTATCTGGGGAATCAAAATCTGCCACTAAATGATAACCTCCACTTTCCAGAAATTGTTTTACTTTTTTTTCGCTCATAATCCAGCATGGATAGGAAGCATCGTATATACGTGGTGACACTTTTTGTACGGTAATCACCTCTTCGCTCTCGATGTTTTTAAGAAATGATGTTCGGTCGATTATTATATAAGGGATTTTGTGTTCAATCATTGTCCGAAGAATATCATATGGTTTTTCAACGTACTCAATTACACTTGAAAGAAGAATTGCATGAGGCTGAGATTTTTTGACGCATTCGTTTATACTCTTAAAAAACGAGATGTGATTATTTTGAAAGTATTTTTTTCCACATTCAACAAAATTTTCTTGCTCCACTATGTTCCATTTCAATTCTTTGAGATGAGAAAAAAAATTAACATTTTGAAAATAACTACTTCCTAAAGATCCTTCAAAATCGATGATGTTGAGATGATTTTCATTCAAAGAAGCGATCCAAAGTAAACTAGCAAGTACAGGCCAAGAATATTCAATTTGGTTGAACACAACAGAATCTCTTTCATATGCTACCTCCCCATTTTTTACTTTAGTAAGTGCATTTCTAACTTTTTCTAGAACATACGGATTGTCATAACCAGATGAGTTTGCCTGTGCCTCTTTCCATGATTGATATTTGCCAAAAAAACCATACTGAGGTTGTTTTTTAAACACCCTTAGTATTAAAAGGGGAGTAATATTTTTTATTATCTGTTTAATTTTATTTCCCATATTTTATTTTTAGAATTTTTCTCAATATTTTTTGTATGATAGTTGGCTTTCCCGAAGTGTGATATTTTATTATTGCTAGTCGCGCTTCTGTGTTTTCTGCTATTGGGATTTTTTTTATCACAATGGGATTTGAGGTGATTGTCGTTTTATAATAATCAGTTTTTCCTTTATGTGTTCCGGTTGCGTCTTGCCCTATGTTTTGTACCAAAGAAATTCCTGGATAAAGGGTTAATTTATCTTTCAGAAAAGCTGATGCATGCCAACGTATTGCCCAAGAATTATTTTCACCCGCGATTTGTTTTTTAAGCATACTCGAAAAATGGTACGAACTATCAAGGTCAAATTTTTTTATGAGGTTCTTTTCCTCTAATTCTATTAGTAGTTTTTTTCCATTGGGCTCAAACAAATCCCAACCTCTTTTCCATGTTGCCCAACCCCAGCAATCCGTTCCTTTTATAAAAAAAGTTTCTGGTAGATTTTTTACTGGATAACAATATCCATGAATACTTATGACAGAGTCTTCATCTCGATATAAATTCAAGGCATCGTTCATATATTTTAAAAAGTAGGGTGAGGTGACTAAATCGTCTTCTAGCACGATAATTTTTTCAAATCTATTGACAATCTTGGTTACCCCGGAGATTATCGAATTAGCTAGACCGAGATTTTTTTGCATCTCCACAATTTCTATTTTTTTGAAGCCATCTATTGTTTTTAAATACTTTCTAACTTCTTCAACTTTTACTTTGTCTAGATCATTTTTAGGTCCATCAGAAAAAATATAAAGTTCACTATCTTTAGCTCGTAAATTTTTTCTCAAAGCTTCAACTGTTTTTTGTGTGTGCTCTGGTCTGTTATAGGCAAATAGTGCTATTGGTGCGTTTTTCATTTTATTTTTGTTTTTCTCTCCAGTAGTCTACAACTATATGTATATAAGAGATAAGTTCTTTTTTCCAAAAAAGCTTTAAAAATTCTTTACTCATCTTTTCCTTTATCCCATAATTAAAATTTGGCTTGTATTTATTTAATGTATTAAGAGATAGATTTAGTGTTTCTGAATATTTGTTGTAAATAAGTTTTTTGATGTTTGGTGCGATATATCTTACACAATAAATATTTCTTATTTTTCCTAACCATTTATATAATGTTACTCCACTAAAATGATAAAAAATTAAAGGAAATATTTCTTTTGTTTTTTTATCTTTACCCCAAATTAACCCATCTTTTTTGAAGAATTTATATCTGGCTATGTTCCAATAAGCCGTATTAATTCCTTTCTGTTCGGTCACCTTAACTTCTTTGAATTTTAGTGGAAAACTATCTATATACATTTGGTCGGCAAATTTTCCATTTTCATATCTGTCATAACACCAATCATTGCAGCTCTTTACCCACCAATCAAGGCATTCTGTTCCATTTTTGTCATTTCTAAACATGACCATCCCGGCATTGAATAGTCCTTTAGTTTTTGCTGCATCTGATTTTTCAGGAAATAGATGGGGGACAATTAATACAGAACTATTACCAAACTCTTTATATATACTTTCTGGTGGCGAAAAAAAATAAAGATCTGCATCTAGAAAGGTTGTAATTTCTACTTCGGTTTTTTCCATTACGTACTGAATAAGGAATGGTTTGCATGTCGCGTAGTATTCTTTTATTGCTCGGTCCTTTTTTAAATCTAAAAGTTTTTTATTTTCAAAAGATTCTATGGGGATAAGTGCCACTTTATCCAAATGCATTTTTTCTAATAGAGTATAAGTTTCTGTATCCATACACAAAATCCACAACACAAAATCTGGACAATTTTCTAGTAGGGAATAATAAAGAGACAGTCCTCTGACTAGGTAGTTTTTATCAAAATTTGTACAAAATTGGTAGCTCATTTTGGATATTATATTTTTATATCTTCTTGTTTATATTTTTTCTTTGAAAAAGCAACAATGTTTTGAATTCGGAATATCTCATTTTTGGCATTGTATTTTCCTAGTGGTAAAAGATCATGCTCTCTCAATCTATAGAATTCAAAATTTGGGAGGATGTCATAAAAATCTTTTATAAAGACTCTTGATGCTACATGTACTGCATTAAACTCAAATTGAATGATATCTATTTTATCTAATGACAATAATTTTTTTGCACCTCTAAGGGCCTCTAATTCATGCCCCTCTATGTCCATTTTAAATAAATCAATATGATTTATTTTGTTTTCATCGCAAAAACTATCAAGATCAGTTAGACAAGTTTTTTTCTCAACCATAGAACCATGGTGGTGAATTTCTTTTATGATTTCTTTGTACAAGCTTCCATATTTACTACTTTCTCCAGCCCCGACAAAAATTGAAGCTTCTTTTTTAAAAGAAGATAGTCCCATTGCGAAAGCTTCGATTTTTTCTTTTTCGGATATTTGTTTTAAATTTTTAAATGGGTCCTCATTGGGTTCAAAAGCGATAATCTTACTAGTGGGGAAAATCTTACGTAAAAGAGTTGAGTATTCCCCAATATTTGCACCTGCGTCGATTAGTACAGGGTTTTGGGTTTTTATTAATTTTTTTAATATATTTTCTACAAAAAATTTCTCACCACTGGTTATGTCCTCAGCTCCTCTTAGTACTCCTATTTTCTTGTAAGCCATATCCAACAAATCTATGCGAACAATATTAGATGTTTTTATTATGACAAATTCACCTATTTTTTTTATTATTTTTTTTATCATAATGATTGTCAATTAATTATTTTCCCAGCTATGCTTAACAAGCACCGATTCTCCTTCCCAGTATGATGAATAAACATCTGTGCCATAAAAGTCACCATTTTCCACTTCAAATATTGCAACATCTTCAATCCAATCTTCGATATCTTTATTAACTCTGATGAGTGCACTTAAGACGTACTTTCCTTTTCCGAGGGGTAAGTTATTAATTTTACATTTTATTTTTCCATCAGAATTCATGTCCAGGGGCTGTTTGTTGGTTAATTCACTTGAACATACAAAAAGTTGTTTGCCAGAAAGGCTTTTAACTGAGACCGTGAATTGACAATTTTTTAGAATTTCCTTCCCCTTTTTTGATTTATAGGCGACAGTAATAGTTAAAGTTTCTCCGGATCTCACGGTGGAAATTTTTTCTCCACTTTCATTTTCCAAATCGATTTCTGTTATTAGGACGTTTCTGTTTCCTTTTCTGTCTTTTCTATCGATCAAATTTGTTGCATTAGTATTTACTGCAACATTTTGTGTGTAGTGCTGGATTGCTTCGCTTGTTTTTCCTAAAAACACTAACTGTCCATTATCCATAACAGCTGTTTTTTGACAGAGTCTTTCTATGGCTGCCATATTGTGACTTACAAAAATAATTGTACGGCCTTCTTGTTTTGTAACTTCTTCCATTTTGCCCAAACATTTTTTCTGAAATTCCACATCGCCAACAGCAAGTACCTCGTCTACAATAAGAATGTCAGGTTCCATATGAGCTGCGACAGAGAAGGCGAGTCGAACATACATTCCACTAGAGTAACGTTTTGCAGGTGTATCCAAAAATTTTTCTATACCAGCAAATTTTACGATGGCATCAAATTTTTGCACGATTTCTTTTTTTGTCATTCCTAAAATTGCACCGTTTAGGAAAATGTTTTCTCTACCAGTAAGCTCCGGATGAAAACCTGTACCAACTTCTAATAGACTTCCGACCCGACCGCGTATGGTGATCTCACCTTCTGTTGGTGGTGTAATCTGAGAAAGGATTTTTAAAAGGGTAGATTTACCGGCACCATTGCGACCGATGATTCCAATAATTTCACCTTTTTTTACATCAAAATTTATATTTTTAAGTGCCCAGAATTCCTCTTTTTTTTCTAAGCCAATAGCTTGTTTTGTTTTAGCTTTCAGGAAAGCGAAAGGACTTTTAGCGATATTTGTTAATACATCGCGCAAGGCAATATAGCCCCCACGTTCGTGTGTGATATTGTATTTTTTACTTATGTTTTTTACTTCTATGATTGAGTTGGACATACAAATATACGAATGTTACGAATTATACGAATCAATACGAATAATGCGCACCGGTTTAAGATATTTTGGTCTAAAATTAACCAATATACCTAGTTTATGGCCGGTTTGCTGAAGATAATTTTGTGTTTGGCGGTAACTGTCTTTTGTTAGCATCCGTATAGATTTTAATTCTAGTGTAATTTTACCATCTATAATAAAATCTAATATATTCCCCGAGTCTGCAATCCGTGTCTCTCTATTGTATGTTATTTTTGATTCTTTTAGTTTTGTTTCTACCAAATCACCATACTGTTTTTCCTTGGCATATTGACTAAGTTCATTATGAACAGAGAATAGAATCCCTGTTAGTGTATAGGATAATTCCGGATATATAATTTTTTCAAGCGTTGTGTTATTTGTAATCATTTGTAGATTTGTACCTGCCTGCCGGCAGGTAATTCGTATATTAGTATGTTTATCTTTATATGATATCTGCAAAATATCTTTCAACTTTTTTGAACACATATGTACCAACAATAAGCAGTACTAGACCGGCCAAGAAAGATAATCCTATCAAAAGCCAATTTATCGGTGCGGTCCCAAGAAGTGCAGCTCTGGCGCTTTGTATCACTCCTGTCATTGGGTTTATTGCCAGTATCCATGAATATTTACCGGCAATACTTGCTGGGTAAATAACAGGAGTTACAAACAAAAGCATTTGTATAAAAAATGGTAATACATATCTGACATCGCGATATTTGACGTTTATGGCTGCTAAAAATAATCCAAGTCCGATAGAGGTCATGAAAGTAATAAGAAGTAAGATTGGAATTAGGACAATACCGATTAGGTGTGGTGCGTATCCGTAATAAATCATCATTCCGACAAGTATCAGAGATGCAATGGCGAAATCAACGAGTTTGGTTATTACACTTGAGATGGGAAGAAGAAGGCGTGGAAAATATACTTTGGTGATTATTGCTTGATTGACTATAAGGGAACCACTTGTCTCGCTTAGTGCTCCAGAAAAAAATTGCCAAAAAAGAAGTCCGACGAAAACAAAAATGGGGTAGGGAGCTCCATTTGAAGGAATTTGTGCAAGTCCTCCAAAGAAAACTGAAAAAACAACCATAGTTATGAATGGTTGAAACAAAGACC
This sequence comes from Parcubacteria group bacterium, assembly GCA_013204345.1. Taxonomy (GTDB): domain Bacteria; phylum Patescibacteriota; class Minisyncoccia; order Phycocordibacterales; family JABMOB01; genus JABMOB01. The sequence continues at coordinate 16,502 of JABMOB010000034.1, forward strand.
ATAAAACTCCAATTGCAGTTTGTTTGTAACGGACCTTCAAATCTCTCCATGTAAAAAAATAAAGGAGTTCTCTGTATTGCCAGATTTCTTTTATGTCAGAGAAACTGAATATTTTTTTTGGTCTTATGACTGTTGTTGGCGTTGTCATAGTAATCAATATGTTACCACTTGTTTATTTTATTTACGACTTTACTTTTTGTCTTTAAATAAGATTTTATTGCTTTTTTCTCTAGTCCCGGAGAAATAAGTCGCAGGATTTCTTTACCGAGGATTCTGTATTGTCCGCCAACTTTGTTGGCGCGAATAAGGCCGTTTTTTAAAAGACGTTTTATAGTACTGTTGCTTATGCGCAACAGTTGCTCGGTTTCTTTTGTGGTATATATTGCGTTGGGTTTTACTTCTTCAGTCATGTGTTTATATTATCAAAAGTGTCAAAAGGTGTCAAATTGGGTCAATAACTTATTTGTATTATATAAAGATATAGTATTTTTATCTTTGTGATATAATTCACCCTGTTAAATGATTTTAAATTAAAAATTTAAAATTAGCATTTGACGTAGGTGTTAATTAGATAATATTTTAAACATAAAAATTTAGAGAGAAATGGTAAATATGTCCCATGTAACATCAAATGTTATTTAACAGGGTCATTATTTTCTAAAACTCGCTACGCTTGCTAAGAAAATATATGAAAACAAATGATTCTTTGCGATACAGTATTTTGTCAGGGCTTTTTCTGACACCGTTTATTTCTTTTGTGGTGTTGAATGATTTCTTTTTTCCTTTTATCACAGGTAAGGCTTTTGTGTTTAGAATTATCATAGAAATAATAACACTACTTTGGTTGTTACTCATTTTACGAGATAAGTCTTATGCACCAAAATTTTCATGGATATTTATTGCTGTCGCCACTTTTTTGGGTGTAATGACTTTGGCAGATATTTTCTCAATAAATCCTTTCAAAAGTTTTTGGAGCAATTTTGAACGAATGGAGGGTCTTATCACACTATTTCATCTAGGTGCATATTTCATTGTTGCAAGTTCAGTTTTGAATACTAAAAAATTGTGGGATAGACTTTTCCAGACTTCTATAGCGGCGAGTTTCCTTATGGGACTTTATGGCCTTCTCCAGCTTGCTGGAAAAATTGTGATTAATCAGGGTGGGGTGAGACTAGATGGGACATTTGGTAATGCCGCATACCTCGCAGTCTATATGATGTTCCATATTTTTCTTACGGCGTATTTCTTGATGACAAGAAAAAATTCACTTGGTCTAAAGTTTTTCTACTACATAGCTATTGTATTGCAATTTATTATCCTGTATTTTACTGCTACTCGAGGAGCATTTCTCGGCCTTGTCGGTGGGATGATTCTTGCAATGGCTCTTATTATTTTATTTGAGAAGGAAAGACTGGTAATGAAAAAGACAGCAATTGGTATTCTTGTTGGTATTTTTATTTTGATCGGTGGCTTTTTTGCCGTTAAAAATACGTCCTTTGTAAACAATAGTCCTGTTTTGAGTCGTTTCTCCTCAATTTCAATTTCCGACAGAACCACTAAATCTCGTTTCCTTATTTGGAATATGGCTTGGCAGGGCTTTCAAGAAAGACCAATTTTAGGATGGGGACAAGAGAGTTTCAATTATGTTTTTAATGATCATTATAATCCTGGAATGTATGGTCAAGAACAATGGTTTGATAGGGCTCACAATGTTGTTTTTGATTGGTTAATTGCTGGTGGCGCCTTAGGCTTACTGTCTTACATTTCTATTTTTGTCGCAGCTTTGTATTTATTGTGGCGCAAAAAAAATGACAGTTTTTCTATAGTTGAAAAAAGTATTTTCACAGGACTTCTTGGGGGTTATGTTTTCAACAATCTTTTCATTTTTGATAATCTTGGTAGTTATATTTTATTTTTCTCTGTCATCGCGTATATTTATACAGTTAGTTCATCTGAGGAAAAAAATCTTTCCATTCCTTTTGTGTCAGATTATGTGAAGCAAAACATCTTTCCTGCAGTTTCTGTTTTGGTTATGATTTTTATGTTCTATTTCTTGAATGTCCGACCAATCGAAGCAAATCTTTCTCTTCTTGGAGCTTTTCGAGCTGGACAAAGCGATCCGGCACAGAGCCTAAAACTTTTTAAAGGTGCTATTTCCTACAAAACTCTTGGTCTTACGGAAATGAGAGAGCAACTTTTGGGAGCGGTATACGACATAGCTCAATCTCCAAAAGCAACACAAGAAATTAAATCCGATTTCTATCTTACTGGCACAAACGAAATGCTGGAGCAAATCAAAGAAACTCCGAAAGATGCTAGGAATTATGTTGTGCTCGGAACATTTTTCTCACGTATTGGTCGCTATGATGAAGCTTTGAAGTATTTTATAGAAGCAGAAAAACTTTCTCCTAATAAACAAACAATTCTTTTCTATATAGGTGATGTTTATATCAATCAAAAAAAATATACCGAAGCGCTAGAAGTACTAAAAGAGGCGTATGAACTAGAGCCAATATATACCGAAGCAAAAATTATGTATGCTGTCGCAAATATATATGCAGGTAATCTAAAACTTGGAAATAGTTTGGTTGAGGAGTTGGGGGAAATTGCGACAAGCGATACTCGTGTTCTCAACGCTTACATTTCTGTTGGAGAATACAACAAAGTTCTTGTATTGTTAAAAGATGCGTTTGCTAAAGATCCTACAAATTTACAAAAAGGAGTTTCTCTTGCAGCAGGGTATCTTCAGACAGGGCAAATGACTAACGCTGTCATTCAACTTCAAAAATTGGTAGACACACACCCAGAATTCAAAAGTCAGGGAGAATATTTTATCAGTGAAATTCGCGCCGGTAGAAACCCTTCTCAACAGTAGTAGTCTAAAAGTCGAAAGCCTATAAAGTCTGTAAAGTTGAAATGAAAATAGAAGAAAATATTTCTTTAGCTAATCTTAATACATTTAAGACGGGCGGTGTTGCCCGCTATCTTATTCGTGCACATTCTGTTGACGATATTAAAAACGCAGTTTTGTTTGCTCGCGAGAAAAACATACCGTTTTTTGTTTTAGGTGGGGGGTCAAATATTCTTATTTCTGACCAAGGTTTTTCAGGGTTGGTGATAAAGATTGAGATAAGTGAAGTTAGTTGGATCGATAAAGGTGATTTTGTTACAGCTTTAATTGGTGCTGGAGAAAATTGGGATAAATTTGTCTCACTTGCCGTAGAAAAAGGATTTTATGGCGCGGAAAATCTCTCGGGTATTCCTGGCACAGTTGGAGCTTCTCCTGTCCAAAATATTGGTGCTTACGGAGCAGAGGTTGGAAATACAATTTTGTGGGTAGAAATTTTTGATACAGTTGCTTTGGAAACAAAAAAACTTTCTAATTTAGAATGCCAGTTTGGTTATAGAGATAGTATTTTTAAAAAACCAGAAGGAAAAAATTTTGTAATTACTAGGGTTTGTTTCAAGCTTTCAAAAGAAACTGAACTTAATACTAATTATTCCGATGTTAAAAAATATTTTGTTGAAAAAAATATTAAAGACCCTACAATTTCTGATCTAAGAAGTGCCATTTTAGAAATAAGAGCTAGTAAACTTCCAGATCTGAAGAAATATGGCACCGCTGGATCATTTTTCAAAAACCCTATCATTAGTAAAAAAGATTACGAAGAATTAAAGAAGAAATATCCAGAAATTGTCTCGTATGAAGTAGTTGGTCAAAACGATGTAATGAAAGTTTCGTTGGCGTGGATCTTGGACAAGATTTGCGGTCTTAGGGGTGCGCGAGAAGGGAATATTGGTACTTACGAAAATCAACCGCTTGTTATTGTAAATTTTGGTGGTGGCACTACAACTGAAATAGAAAATTTAGCAAACCGCATAATTTCTACCGTCAAAGAAAAAACCGGAATTATAATTGAGCAGGAAGTGCAGAAGTTAAAATAATTACGAATTACGAATTTAAAATTCGTGTAAAAATTATTTGTACGATATATCGTACAAATCTATTACTTGGGGATTACAGTATATAAGTTTGTATGTTTTACATTGAGTGTTGAACATAAAATACGGTGTGACTTTATGGACTTTATGGGCTTTTGACTATAAACTATCTTAATGGCATTTTTTACGAAAATATTTGGTGATACAAGTACAAAAGCTTTAAAACCGCTTTATCCTATAGTTGAGCAAATAAACTCTTTTGAAAAAGAGATTTCTTCACTATCGGATGAAGATTTGAAAGCAAAAACACCGTATTTCAAAGAGAAAATTGCCTCTGGGTCTACTCTGGACGATATTTTGCCAGAGGCTTTTGCTGTGGTTCGAGAGGCGGCAAAACGCACCCTTGGTCAGCGACACTTTGATGTTCAGCTTGTTGGTGGAATTGTTTTGCACCAAGGTAATGTTGCGGAGATGAGAACTGGAGAAGGTAAAACTTTGGTGGCAACATTGCCAGCATACCTAAATGCACTTGATGGTAAGGGTGTACACATTGTCACTGTGAATGATTATTTGTCACGAAGAGATGCTGTGTGGATGGGACAGATTTACTCTTTTCTTGGTTTGACGACTGGAATTTTAAATCACGAAACTTCTTTTCTTTACGATCCTGAGCATAAAAATTTGGATAAAGAACGAGACATTCTCGGTTCATTCAAAGTCGTGCATGAATTTTTGCGACCAGTGACACGAAAAGAGGCATATATGGCCGATATTACTTATGGGACAAACAATGAATTTGGTTTTGACTATTTGCGTGACAACCTTGAATATAGTTCGGATTTGATCCGTCAACATGATTATCATTTTGCAATCGTGGATGAGGTTGACTCAATCTTGATCGATGAAGCGCGAACTCCACTTATTATTTCTGCTCCGACTACAGATTCAGAAGATCTCTACGTGACTTTTGCTGGCATCGCAAAGCAGATGAATCAGGAAGAAGATTATACGATTGATGAAAAACGCAAAGAAATTTCTCTGACAGACCAAGGGATAAACAAAGCAGAAAAAATACTCGGAATTGGAAATATTTATACCGAAAAAGGTGTTAAATTCGTGCATCACCTAGAATCTGCAGTGAAAGCCAAAGCTATTTTTCATCTGGACAAAGAGTATGTGGTAAAAAATGATGAGGTGATTATTGTAGATGAATTTACAGGGCGTCTTCAGCCAGGCCGAAGGTGGTCCGAAGGTTTGCATCAAGCGATAGAAGCCAAGGAGGGTGTAAAAATTCAAAAAGAATCGCGGACTTTTGCTTCTATCACTTTTCAAAATTATTTTAGACTTTACAAAAAATTGTCCGGTATGACCGGAACGGCTGTCACTTCTTCCGAAGAATTTTTCAAGGTTTATAGTTTGGATACGCTTGTGATACCTACAAACAAACCATCTGCAAGAAAAGATAACAACGATTTTATTTTTCAGACAGAAGTAGGGAAATTTAAAGCAGTTGCCAGAAAAATAAAAGAACTAAATGCAAAAGGCCAGCCTGTGCTTATCGGTACGGCTTCTATAGAGAAAAACGAACTTTTGTCAGAGTATCTTTCTCGCGAAGGTGTGGAGCATCAGGTGCTCAACGCCAAAAACCACGAAAAAGAGGGTGAAATTATTGCGCAGGCAGGAAGACGAGCTGGTGTGACTATTGCTACAAACATGGCGGGACGAGGAGTGGACATAAAGCTTGGTGGAAATCCTGGTAATGAAGAAGAGTATGGAAATGTCAAAGAAAATGGAGGATTGTTTGTTTTGGGTACGGAAAGGCACGAGGCACGACGTATAGACAACCAGCTTCGTGGACGATCAGGAAGGCAAGGAGATCCTGGGGAAACACAATTTTTCGTTTCTTTGGAAGATACTCTAATGAGAGTGTTCGCTTCTGATACCATCAAAAAAATGATGGGCAGACTTGGTATCGCAGAAGATCAGCCGATTGAAAATAGGTTGATAACGAAATCTCTTGAAAGCGCACAGACAAAAATAGAAGGATTCAACTTTGATGCTCGTAAACATGTTTTGGAGTATGACAATGTTTTGAACTATCAGAGAAAGATTATTTATGGAAGAAGGAGGAAAATTTTGACGGGCACTAATGAAGAAGTGAATGAGTATCTAGAGCAAATCTCCGTTAATATTATTCCAGAACTACAAAAAATAATAGAAGAAAAAAGAAAAACTTTGGGTGAAGTAGATTTTATTGCGGGAATGCGTAGACTTATTTTGCAAGTCATTGATATGTTCTGGGTGGAACATTTGGAAGTGATGGATTATATGCGGTCCAGTGTCAATCTTCGTGCATATGGTCAGCGTGATCCACTAACAGAGTACAAAAAAGAGGGACTACGGCTGTTTAAAGAAATGGAAGCTTCTGCCGAAGAGCAGGTTTTGAAACTTATTCCGGGAGTTGGTGCGGAGTTCGCTGTTCAACAAGAACAAAGGAATTTGCAAGAGGTTCACAAACAAGCTTCGCTTATCACAGGAGATGCTGGTACAGTGGAGGGGGAGCAAAAATCAAATGTGTCTGGAGTACATAAAAATGCGGAAGGAAAAAATATTGGAAGGAATGATCCGTGTTATTGTGGAGCAAAAAAACCCGATGGAACACCAATTAAATACAAACATTGTCATGGAAAGAATGTTTAAAATATAAACTAAAGCAATCATTTAAAGCTTTCTTTGGGGTGATTGTGAAAAATGTTACGGAAATAATAGTAAGAAAATTCTTTTTGTTGGATTGTTAATACCCCATAGAGCGATATATCGCCCTATGGGGTATTTTAGAGTAGTTTTTCTGTCGCTTTTTCTAATTTTATAATATTTCTCCAATTCTCCAGGGTGTGGTATTTATTTTTGTATTTGGGTGTATAATAAAATACATAATTTATCAATTAATTTATAGTGTTTATTATGTCTAAAAATAATAAAGTTGGCCTATGGCAGTTGTCTATTCTTACAGCTTTAGCTGTCGTTGCTGTTTTTGGAGTTTCTCCTTCAAAAATTAGTGCGCAAACTGCGACAACAGTTTCTACCCCCAACACCCTCACAGTAACAGAATGTTTCGACTACTATAGCTTCGGTAGTGTGGTGGTAAATCTAAGCTCATCTCTGGACAAGACGGTCTCAGGTACATCACTCGATCTAAAAGGAACAATAGAGAACAAAAACAACTACCCAATAGTAGACGGAGCTCTATACGTAAAGGTATTCAAGAAAGACATAAGCATAGAGAAGAATCCAAATGGTCCAGCTGTGGTAGACCAGTTTTTCGTAAAAGATAACATCAATCTCTCTGCTAACGGTAAACAATCAATAGAATTTACATGGAAAATCCCTGCCTATACCACCACAGGTAATTACAGAATAGCTACCTACTTTGTCTCAGCAAAGAAGTTCAACCTCCTAGGGCTCTCCTTCACCAACGACATCATAGGTAATACTTTTGACTTCAGTATCAAAGGTGAAAACCCAACTCTAACTTACCTAGATAAAGAAACTGTCACAGTAAACGGATCACCTTTCTACTTTGCCGCTTTCCCACCACAGGTGTCCGAAGGAGATGTTACAGTCAAAGCAAACCTAGTAAACAAAACAGACAAAACAGCTTTCATCCCTCTCTACTGGAAAGTCTACTCATGGGATGGTCTACAAGATTCAAACATCATAGACACCAACAATGAAATCATAGAGGTCAAAGCAGGGGAGACAAAACCAGTTACTCTCACAATCAAAGATTCTACTCACTCCGTCTACTACATCACAGCAGAAGCAAATGACAGAGACACCAAATCTATCCTAGACATTCGTTTTGTCCGACCAGACGTAGATCAGATAAGAATCAACTTCCCAGCTGTCACCACATTTCCATTAACTAAAGGTGAACAAACCACCCTCTTCTCTTGTCTTCATTCTGTAACCTCAGACATTGTAAGTGATGGTACATTATTTCTCTCTATTAAAGACACGAGTGGTAAGGAAATATACAAATCAACATATCAAGGTGATATCACCGGAGCTATGATGGGAGTAAAAGAAGATTTCACACCTACAAAAACCTATGACAAGTTCACCGTCTCAGCCAGACT
>JABMOB010000046.1 GCA_013204345.1 Parcubacteria group bacterium
CAATCCAGTGCGTTCGGCCATCCGATTCGGAAGTCCCGCCGGAAAGTGATGTCGATGCGGCCATCACGACGCTCCGCCATCGGGGAATAAAAGCGGGGACGAGCTCACGAGTGACGTGGCCCGAAAACGGTCATCCATCAACGGCGTCGACCGCTTCTGCTCGAGTTTCATAAATCGCCCACAACGTGTCCAAGGCGGTCAGTTTCAGTACATTTCGTGCCGTTTCGCTCGGCCCCGAAAGAACCATCTCGCCGCCTCGACTCTTCACCGCCGTATGGCATCGCAACAAGAGTGCCAGAAAGGCCGATCCGAAAAATTTGACTTGGCTGAGATCAATCACCGCCATTGGTGATGCGGCCGATTTGAGCGGCTCCATCACAATCACGGCCGCCTCTTCAATCAATTCCCAAGGCATCTGTTCCACATTAGGAGAGGGGGTAATGATCACGGTATTTCCGTGCCACTCCAACCGAAAGTCATCACTGGGTAAGGTCATGTTTCATGATCCATCGTGGTATTTTTTTTGAGGTGTTGCTTCACGCCGCACATCGGCAGGCCGAATTCAGGGAACTCCTGGCAAAACTCCCATCTGCTCCGTCAGTCTTCATAACTCCCCTCTGGACTTATCCTCAATCGCTCACATTGCGGCAAGCCTGAAAAAAACAGACGGGTCTGATAGGGGCCACGTTCAATTTTGGAAACAGCCGTCGCCTGATCTGTCATCCACGTGTTTCAGGGAATTCCTGACCGGAGGAAATGTACCAAAGGAGGGCCGCAATACCGCGGCCAAATCTTTTTGGGTATTCGTCGTTCGTTGCCAAACAATCCCGACCGATGCGACGAGAGTCAGCCGGCAATTCCTGCAGAAATCGCCTGTGACATCGGAAGCTCAAGATGTCGAATCGGCCTCGAAGCGTGAACAGACAATGATACGGCTCATGCCTCACGGTGGCTTGCGAGCCCTTCCCCGAACGGCCAACGAAAAGAAGTCCCCTGACACGGCTGAGGCGGAGTCAGCCCCTGGCAAAAACTCTCTGGCGTGAAACGGCATCTCGACCATTTGCTGCGTCGGGTGTTCCTTGATTTTCGGTGATGACCGGCGTTCACTCGTTTGACATGCCACCGCGGATGAGTCATCGGAGTCTTGTACTTTTTTCTGGCCAATCCGTAGAATG
>JABMOB010000035.1 GCA_013204345.1 Parcubacteria group bacterium
GCCTTGCCCCCTTTCTCCCGCAAGTGGAGCGAGCGCAGGTTGGGTCCCCGGGATTGCCACCGGCGCCGGTATGGTCGGAGCTGCATTGCTCTGGCCGACAAACAACGTCGGTGGTGCCAGTGCGGCAGCCACCTCGGGTCCGGCGACCAGCAATGCTTCGGCAGTTGCTGGTCCGTAGTTCGAAAAGTTCGAAGACAGTTTTCACCGAGAGTCGAAAGACTCTCCCAACAAGGCCTTAGCGTTCGCGCTGAGGTATTTTTCTTTTTCAGAAAATTTCTCGATAAATCAGCCCCAATTCTACTTGGGAGTTTAACTCCCAAGCCTGTTCAACAAGTAAGTGTAGTAATCTGTATAGTACTTGGAAGTTGAGCTTCCAAGTACTAACTGGTTGACTCAAAAACCGCTTGACAAATGACTGCCTAGTATGCTATCATATACATAGTTCTTTCTAATGTGGAATTTACGTAAGAGTGAGAGTGTTTCTCACCTTAAAATGTTCAAAAACAAGCCATTAAATGGCAAAGGAGATTTCTCATGAAGCGTTTCTCGAACATTTTGACCGTTCTGGCGCTCGTTGCGCCCCTCTTCGCTCTCGGTGGGTGCAATTCCCACAATCGTATGTCGGAGGTTCTTGTCCCTCGGGGTGAAGGTCAGCCCGATCTTCGTGTGGTCTACATTGACCATGTCGTGCGGGATGTCGTCGGCACCCAAGTGACCCGTTCGGATCAATGGACGCAGGACGCTCCCGGAGCCCCGCTCGTTCAAGGTCCCGTGGCTTCTGGCGCGTCAACTGGCATCGGCAACTCCGCCATGCAAGGCGCTGCCGCCGGTGCTGCCATTGGCGCAGGACTTGGAAGTGCCGGTGCCGCTAATCTGAGCGCAACCGGCGGAAGTGGGCAAGGTAACGCCACGGCGATCAGCGGTCCGTGACGATTCTGCCCCCGTCTCTCATCCCAGGCGAAAGCCACTCCGCGTACAGCGAATGTACGCGGAGTTTTTATTTAATTCCATTTTTAAGTTGTTTGTTTTTCTTAACATTCGTAGCCATTTGTAGATTAGTATAATTCGTATATTGGTATATTATTTGTAGTATGAACATCATCTCTTGGAACGTAAATGGTTTGCGCGCAGTATATAAAAAAGGAGCTTTGAATTGGTTGATTGAAAAATCACCCAACATTTTTTGCTTTCAAGAAACAAAAGCTCATCCAGATCAGTTACCAGAAGAAGTTCGTAACCCGCAAGGATATTTTTCATACTTTGATCACTCAAAAACAAAAAAAGGTTATAGCGGTGTGGCTATTTATACAAAAATAAAACCAGAAAAAGTAGAATATGGTATGGGTGTGCCTGAGTTTGATCAGGAAGGACGTATGCTAGTCGCCTATTTCAAAAATTTTGTTCTGTTAAATGTTTATTTTCCGAATGGTGGAGGTGGTCCTGTTCGTTTGGATTACAAATTGAAATATTACGACCATTTTTTGGCTTTCATAGATAAACTTCACAAATCCGGCAAGAAAATAGTTTTCTGCGGAGATGTAAATACCGCTCACGAGGAAATAGATCTCGCCCGTCCCAAAGAGAACGAAAAAAATACAGGTTTTTTACCCGTAGAACGGGCTTGGCTAAACAAAGTTGTTTCTCATAAATACGTTGATGTCTTTCGTCATTTTAATCCAGATAAAAAAGATGCCTATACTTATTGGGATATGAAAACTTTTGCTCGCGACAGAAATGTCGGTTGGCGCATAGATTATTTTTTTGTTAGTTCTGATTTTTTACCTAAAGTAAAAGGCATAAAAATCCTTGACGGAATTTTCGGCTCCGATCATTGCCCTGTCGAATTAACTATTAGCTAGATGATAGTTAATTCGAGTGTAATGTTGAAAGTTCAAAGTTGAATGTCTTAAAATTTATAATTTGACTTATCTTTTGCTTTAGTTTAGGCTTGTATGTAGGAGTGCGTATGGGTGAAGTGGTAGGTCGCCGTCCCCCTTGAAGTAGGCTTCTCAGTCCTCGGACGATGAAGACCAACATAAAGACGTCTGGGTCCGCGATCCCGCTAGTTTACCAACATTGGTCAAGCGCCAATCGCCCCTCCTCCCCCTCGAGCAGCGCACTCGAGGGGATTTTTTTATTAGAAAATAAAAAGAGCCCCTCACCCAGAACACCAATTAATCTGAGCGATAAAGTTTTTACCCCAACATACGTTTAACATACTGGGTGAGGGGTGAGCGATAGTTATCCACAGACCCGCACTTTTTTGTCCTTTACATGTCCTTTACAAAAAACTATAATGTAAAAGGACGTTCGGAAGAAATTTGTCTATCACTCCAAGCCATCTGCTCGGACGGGATAAAGGACAAAAATAATTTGAACAATAGTTCTTTGAAGACTTGGCAGTTGGCCACTCGTCAAAGAAAGACCTTACTTGGGTTAAGAAAATTCTGGGATATATATCACCAATCTTTTTAACTTTTTATTTTTTGGATATCACTCCGTTTTTTCTTTTATCTGGGTGGTTCTTTCAAAACCGCTCATTAAATGCAAAATCTCTCTCCTGCATATGGGCGGTTTTTCTATACCCCAACACTAACATTGGTATTGCTTTTTGTATTGCAGATATATCAAATAGAAAATCTAATATATCATCCCAGCTTTGTTTCCTTGGAAAACTCTTTTTGAAAAAGCAATACAATACCAATGTTGGTGTGGGGGTAAACTAAACTTTATAAACCTGCTTGTCGGTAGACAGGTTTTTGACTCTATGACCTTAAACTAGCTAGTTTTGGCTAGCTGACCCAATGTTTTTTTCTTATTTCTGTAATATCTTTTTCTTCTTCCTCATCTTTCTTTTTCCTACCCTCCTCTCCCAGTTTTTTTAGATCATTTTCGGACAGCAAAGCCAATTCTTTGGTCTTTTTTTGTAGATATTTTTCAGTGTTTAACTTTGGGTCATCCAACACTTCCTCCAATAAAGCGTGTAGAATATAGCCTATTTTAGGCCCCGGCGCTATTTTAAGCTCTTTTATTATCACATTACCGTCAATTTTCAACATACCCACAGAGATTGGGTCTCTCATAACCTCGTCAATCATTGATTTGTATTTTCTCAAGCGATAAGGGCTCTCTTTTGGCCTTCCTGTACCTATTCTGTCGCAGATTCTAACATTGATTAAATCCCAAACATTTTCTTTTCCAACGTTAGATACCATTCGTCTTACCGCAGATAAAGTGATTTGTTCTGTATCTGAAAAAAACATATGCCAGCGGATTAATGTACAAACTTTTTGAATGACTTCTTTTGAAAAAATTAATCTTTTTAATATTTTTTCTGCTTTGCGTGCGCCAACCACTTCATGTCCGTAGAAAGTCCACTGATTCCCCTCTTTTGACCATCGTCTAGTTTCTGGTTTTGAAATATCATGAAGAAGTGCAGATAGTCTTATATGTAGTGGCCATTTTTTGTCTGCTGCATGTTGCAAACTCTTTAAAAGGTGTGTCCAAACATCAAAAGCATGAGCTTTAGTCTGATCAATTCCAATTCCCTCTTCTAGTTCTGGAATTATATACTTCAAAACCCCTAATTTATGGCTCAAAGTAATGGTTTCCAGAGGATTTTCTGACATTATAATTCTTATAAATTCATCCCGAATACGCTCTTTAGATATTTTTTCTAGCAAGTTCGCGTTGTCTTCTATGGCTTTTTCTGTTTCATGTGTAACATTAAAATCAAGTTCGGCGTGTAACCTCAAGGCGCGTATCATCCGGAGTGCATCTTCTCCAAACCTTTCCTCCGGCTTCCCTACCGTGCGTATGATTTTGTTCTCCAAATCCTCTTGTCCTTTATAAAGATCAACAAGTTGTCCTTTATAAATATCATAAGCCATTGCGTTTATTGTGAAGTCGCGTCTCTTTAAATCATCTTCCAATTTTTTACTAAATGTTACTGAGTCAGGTCGACGGTTGTCGGAATATTTTGTCTCAACTCTGTACGGAGTGACCTCAATAATTTTTAGAGTCTCATCTATCGTGCTCTCATCAACTACCCCGACTGTGCCGTAACTATTTTCGTAAAAAGTTTTTGTAAACAAAGGCACAATCTCTTCGGGTGTAGCATTTGTGGTAACATCCCAATCTTTTGGTTTCTTTCCTAATATGAGATCACGAACACACCCACCTACTAAATAAGCCTCAAAGCCAGCCTTTTTGAGGGTTTCTGTTACATATGAAACCTCAGAAGGGATACTGAAATGATGTGAATTTTTACGAGTGGTAGCCATAATTCCCTAATTTTATTACAGCTTTCGTTTTTTAGCTAATATTTTAATTATGTTATCTTAAAATACTCAAAAGTACTTCGGAACAAAACTTGATTTCAAAGTGAGTTTTTATTATAATTAAGTGGATGAAACGTTGTAGTAGTTGTAAGAAAATAAAATCATTAGACGGTTTTAATTTTAAAAATAAGACAAAAAATAAAAAACATTCTCAATGCAAAGAATGCAGTCGGTTGTGTGTTCGGTCGCATTATGTTAGAAATAAAGGGTATTACTTAAAGAAAACTCGCAAGAGAAATCATAAAATCATAGGTGAGATCAGGTCTTATTTACTAAAATATTTCAGTTCACACCCGTGTGCGGATTGCGGAGAATCAAATCCCGTGGTCCTTGAGTTTCATCACTTATCAAATAAAGTGTCCGAAATATCGACCCTTATGAGGGGTCGAAAGTTCGAGGATATTAAAGAAGAAGTTAAAAGATGTCAGGTTTTATGCGCTAATTGTCACAGAAAAAAGACAGCTAAAGCAAATGGTTGGTATAAAATATTGCCCCTGTAGCTTAACGGATAAAGTTCTGGTCTTCGGAACCAGCGATGAGGGTTCAATTCCTTCCGGGGGCACTCGTATTTTGTAGAATATGAAAGTTGGCTTATAATAAACTGGTTTAGAATTGTTTCTAAATATGCGGGTATGGTTTAGTGGTAGAATAAGTCCTTGCCAAGGATTAGACGGGAGTTCGATTCTCCCTACCCGCACAAAGAGAAAAAGACACACTTCTGTCCTTTTAGTTTAAAACGATAGTAAATACGTTGTCAAAAAATGTGTTATTTAAAAAACGTCTAAAGACGTAGGAATAAGGGTTTTTTGACAAATGCTGTGGATAACTATGTGGACAGTGTGTATCAAAGACAAAAACACAATTGTCTAATAAGGGTTGTTGGGAATTACAAAATAAGCTTGCTTTAAGCCATATTCTTCAAAAGACAGGGTTAAAAGTCCTTTAAATTAGGCTTTTTATTACCCATCCCTTTTTGAGAAAGAATAAAGATCTTTTTTCTCGATTTTTAAGTCTTTAATATACCTAAATTGAGTTTCACGTGAAACTTATATTAAGATTACTAACCGTGTTACACATGTAACGTCGGCTCCTTAGCCGACAAGTCTAAGGTCTAAAAGTCGAAAGTCCATAAAGTAATATTCTAAAAACTTTTAATTCTAAGTTACCTTTCTTTACTTTAAGGACTTTATAGACTTTATGGACTATAATAATGACTCTATGTGGTCATTGAAAAGAAAATTTGGGAACGTTGGTGAGGATATTGCTTGTAAGTTTCTCATGAAACAAGGGTTTTCAATTGTGGAAAGAAATTACCTTAGAAAATGGGGGGAAATAGACATTATTGCAAAAAAGAAAGGGCTAATTCATTTTATTGAGGTCAAAAGCGTTTCACGTGAGACAGTTGGTGATGTTTCAGATGAAACCGCTGATTCTTATAGGCCGGAAGACAATCTTCATCCGGACAAGTTGGAAAGAATGAGAAAAGTAATACAAACATATTTGTCTGATCATGATGTTTCAGATGAAACAGATTGGGCTTTTGATGTCATTACTATTTTTATAGAGAAAGGAACAGATAAATCAAGGGTAAATTTTTTGGAAGATATAATTTTATGACAGGGGATTGGGTTATGTCCTTTATGATTTAGTTATGTTTCTATTGGTATTTAAAAATTTTTGTGATAAGCTGATTTGGTTTAGCGAAGTCGCTTTCGCGAATCTCTTGGCGGGTCCACGCCGAAGGTTTAACGAAGGCCCGCCGTCGCATAAAGCTATGGCGGATAAAACGGGGGTGTAGTATATCGGTAGTATACTTGTTTTGGGAACAAGAGGGCTGGGTTCGATTCCCAGCACCCCGAAGTAAAAATTAATAATGAAAGCAGAATCAATTCAAGAAAATTCTAAAGAATCTATCGGTCAAGCTATTATGGAGATAGAGGCTATAAAACAACGTATACAAGTAACTGGATCTGTGGATTCTGAAATAAATTTGTTGAATGAAATTATTTTGAATTTGAAAAATGGCGAGATAGATTCAGAAGAAGCTCTTCGTCGAGCACGGGGGGTTGAGGTTGGTAGACAAGACTATCATTAAATTATAAATAGTTTTGTTATTATTCCTGAATGTTGTTTATTAAAAAACTATGCAAAAGGGAATTGATTTCATCGGAATCACAGTTGTTTACGCTTGTCATGATGGCGAAGGGAATTTTTTGTTTAATAAACGAAGTAAAAATTGTCGAGATGAACATGGGCGGTGGGATTTGGGTGGGGGAGGATTAGAGTTTGAGGATACCGTTGAAGATACTTTGAAAAAAGAGGTTAAGGAAGAATATTGTGTAGATATAATCAGCTCAGAATTTATAGGGTATCGTGATTTTTTTAGGGAAGATAATAGCAAAAAAACCCATTGGCTTGCTTTGTATTTCAAAGTTCTTGTTGACAAAGATAAAGTAAAAAACGGCGAACCGCACAAATTTGACGAGATCGGTTGGTTTCGTTTGGATAACTTACCTAGCCCTATACATTCTCAGGCTCCATATTTTTTTGATAAATATAAGGATAGATTATAAAACCATGGATACAAAAAAGTTTCAGAGAAATGTTGAGGATTTCACTTGTGAAAACTGTGGATCTTTTGTAAAAGGAAATGGTTTTACAAATCATTGCCCAAAATGTCTTTGGAGTAAACATGTAGATATAAATCCAGGCGATAGGGCAGAGGATTGCGGTGGGTTGATGAATCCTATCGGCGTGATTAAGAAAGGGGATTCATATGATATCATCCACCAGTGTCAGAAATGTGGTTTTGAAAAGAAAAATAAATTTCAAGACGGGGATGATTTCGAGGTTTTGATTGGTTTATCAAAAGATAGTTAATTTTGCGAAGCATCCTTTTTTCTGCTAGTATGTTTTGGTTAGCGAAGGTTGCCTTCGCGAATCTCTTGGCGGGTCCACGCCGAAGGTTCGCTTTGGCGGACCGAAGGCGGGATTAGTTTAATGGTAGAACTACAGTTTTCCAAACTGTTAGTGGGAGTTCGATTCCCCCATCCCGCACCAGAACAGAACTCAAAGGTTTTGAAGAAGCCAAAAGGTGGGACGCGCGAAGCGCGTCCCACTGATTTCCCCCCATTTTCCCAAACGAATTCAGAATTTTTGGCGCGCTTGCGCGCA
>JABMOB010000047.1 GCA_013204345.1 Parcubacteria group bacterium
ATAGCATCCCTTCTCTGGTTTGCCGCTTTGCCCAAGATGCTGGCGCCTGGATATGTTCCATTTCTGCGATGACTTTTCTCTCTTTGGTTACCGTCCCGGTTAGGAGTGCTCGAATCTGTCCCGCCGACTCGTGACGGTAAGTAGTCGTAGCTGTGAATTTCGCCCCGTTCTGCGTGATTGAAAAAAGAATGCCAGGAGCTTCTTGCCATTCCCCAGCTATCGATGGGTAATCGGAGTGTGACAGAGTAACTCGGAGTAAATCACCTGTGTCCGTGGTCAGCCACATCTGGTCGTCTTCTACATCGATTCCGCGAAAATTCCCCTCTGGCGAATGAGTGCCGAACCCTGTTAAGAATGGATTGACTTCGCCTGAAGGGCTAACTCGAAAAACGTTTCCGTCGAAGGTGCCGACATAAAGAAAAGCACCGAAAACGCCTTCACCCTGAGCAATCGACATTGCTCCTGGAACATTGGCAAACTCGGTAACGCGTCCAGCGTTGTTCAGTCGCAACAACTTTCCATGAACTCCATCGGTCAGGTAGGCATTTTCTCCGAACTCGACTCCGGTGGTGAAGATCATATCGTCTTCCCAACTGTCGCTGGAAATATCTGATCCCAGTCGCGAACCCTCGCTTGACGCATCGATGCGATACAATCCTTTATCACCTGGATTGACCACATAGAGGAAGTCTCCAAATTCGCTTCCCGTCCCAAAAGCGGCTCCCTTCGCCATTGATTTCGGGCCAGAGTGGAACAAGGACGTGATGCCATTCGGTTTGACTCGCATCACGAGGTCGGCAACCTCCCCAAGATCCGCAGGCATCGTCACGAACATGTCGTTACCGAAAGCGCTGGTGCCCCCTCTCGCGAACACAATTCGCCCGGTACGTTTGGCCTTAAATCCCTGAGCGAACGTTTCGATCTTACCCTTTGCTGACACACGCAAAACTGCGAGTCGAGTGACACTATAGACATAAGGATGACGACCAAACACATCGTCGGGCCCCACAGTCACGCCCCGAATGTCCCCAAGACCAGACGCCCATTTCTCTACAACAAGCCCCGAGGCTGACTCTGCAACGATGTCGGTGACATTTCGAGCATCAATTGTTGCCTGGAGCTCTTTGATCACGGCGTCAATTCTGTTCGCTTCCGCGAGATCCTTGGCAGTGATTGCGGCGTCCAGTCCTTCCTTCAGACTGTCCAGATACGCTACCTCTGCCACCTTCAAAGTTTCCAGGTGTGCATCATTTGCCGCCTGAAGCAGGTCTTCGCGTTTCCGACGTGCCTCAGTTGCAAACGGAGATGTCGGTGTCGCGGCAGGTTTCTTCTTAGCCATTGCCTTGATTACAGCTTCGATCTCGTTCGCGGCATCAAGATCTTTGGCAGCCAAGGCCGCATCCAGTGCCTCA
>JABMOB010000036.1 GCA_013204345.1 Parcubacteria group bacterium
GCTTTTAGCAACTCCCCCTGGAGTCGGACCTCGAACCTCTCTTCTTGGCTTCCACAAGCGCTTTTGGTGGGTCAGCCGGGGCTCGCACCCGGGCCCAATTGCTTAAGAGGCAACTGCTCTACCAACTGAGCTATAGGCGCAAAACTATTCAACCACTCGCTGCATTCTACCAAGACAGCTGTAGACGCATTTCTACTAAAACAAAACTATAAATGCGAAACAAATTTAACCATAAAAATATAACAGAAAAACTAGAAAAATCAAAGCTTCTCGTCCGGTCAATATTTATAATAGCCCATTTACGAACTCCACGTCTCAATATTTTAATGCTTCCAAACCTTACGATATATCGTAAGGTTTTTAGTGAAGCCGATTTAAAAATTTCCAACGATTCTTACTTGTACGTGGCGGCATACCCATAAGAATAAATTTTTCGATTGTAGTAGACAAATCTCCATATTGCTTTTTGTTAATAATTTTTAATATATGGTTGTAGCTATTATTTTCTGTTCCATTAGATATTCTCGCAACAGTCGATGGGCTTACTTGTAGAATATTACTAATCTCATATATTGATATATTTTCGTTAACCATAAAAATTATAGCTAATCGTTTTGCGAGCATTATTTTTTCTGTGCGTGTTAAAAGTTCGCCCATAAAATCTTTACAAGTATTACGGTTTCGTAAACCACTAATAGTTTTGATTAACTTGTCATGTATTTGAGTAAAAGTTTTATCGTCTAATTTATTTTTTGATATATGAGGCATTATTTAATATTACTTTATAATGTTTTTCTTACAATACTAGCCTGGGGAAGTTTTTCTCTGATCACACACCAGATATAAACCTTACGATATATCGTAAGGTTTATATCTTATCGTGTTTCTCGTTGAGAACATAGAAACTTATCCGATTCAGTTTCTAGTTTGTGCCCGGGGTGGCGTATCTTTCTCTACGAGAACAGTATACCTTTTGGCTCATCGCTATTAGCAGTTCGGCTCAAAAGCTTTTCGATTTCCACACGAAAGCACCCTCGTGCTTTCTCCCTGTCCCCAAGCAAAAACGCCCATAGGCGTTTTGTGCTAAAAGGTGCCCGGGGTGGGAATCGAACCCACATCCGCATAGCAGACAACATTTTAAGTGTTGCGCGTATACCAGTTCCGCCACCCGGGCAAATTGTCCGCCTTCGCTAAAGCTTCAGCGGGACGCTGGATTTTGTAATCTCACTCTGTTCGAACAAAATCCGCGGAGGCGTAGGGCGGAATCGAACCGCCGTATAAAGATTTTGCAGATCTTTGCCTTACCACTTGGCTACTACGCCTTATCAAACTTTATTACCACTTGCTTGCCCGCCATAGTCTTGACGGCGGCGGGGCTACTACGCCTTAAATTATCGGCTTTCGTCCGATAATTACAAATGATTCTAGCATATTATGCAAATTATGACATTAAATATCCTTAGATAACTCGTCAATTTTTTGGCGATTTTTTTCACCTAAATCTATTTCGAAATCAAAGATGGGTATAGATCTAGTTCTGGAATGTTCTTTAAAATATTCTCTAAAATCTGACCTTTTCCTTTTTGCAAAAAGAAGTGCAGTTTTTTCTTTTTCTTCAGGAAAAGCTGTAAAATAAATTGTTGAACTTTTTGTTTTTTCGTTCCACGTAGCTTTTGTAACTGTAATAAGAGACGAAGGTCCAGATTCTTCTTGCAGGAATTTTGCCCCAAGATGTTTTATAAGCTCAATCATTTTTTCGTCTCGGAATGGTGCCATAGTTTACTTTGTTACTATTTTGAATGATTCTACACGGTCCCCTGATGCCAAAGTTGTTTTCGATTCAATCATTGCTCCAAATTCAATACCTTCACGTACCTCTGAAGCTTTATTTTTTTGTTGTTGTAACCCTCGAATTTTTCCACTTCCAATATTAGCTTCTCTCCGTATTATTTTTACTGTAGACCCTACAGCTAAAAGTCCTTTTTCAACCTTACCTCCAACAACTTGTTTATCTTTGTTCGTACTAAATATTTTGAGTATTTTTGCTAGCCCGTTAGATTCTTCCACCTCAACTTTAGGGGTTCTTGCTAATATAGTTTCTTCTAGCCATTCTGTAACTTTGTAAATAATATTAAACACTCGGATTTCAATTCCCAATCTTTCGGCAAGACTTGTTGCTTGCGGATCTATTTTTACATTAAAACCTAAAAGAAATTTTTCGCCATTACTATTGGCGAGTTTTACATCTCCTTCAGATACGGCACCTATTCCTGAAGAAATAATTTGTATTTTTACAGGGCCTTCCTTAATTTTTTCAATCTCGTGTTTGAGAGCTTCCAAGCTTCCGGAAACATCTGCTTTGAGTATTAGAGGTATCGTCACAATATTTTCTTCAAGTGATTCATTTGTGTCATCCGCACTTTCTGCTGTTTTTTGAATGGGTGAGTTTGGTTTTATTCGGGAATTTTTTAATGAGGATATATGAGCCTCAGCTTCTTTCTTTGATTCAAACGATCTAAATTCCTGACCAACTTTTGGTAAGCTGATCCAACCGACAATTCTTATCGGACTTGAAAAATGTGCCTCATCTACTTTTTCGCCAAGAAAATTTTCCAATGACCTTATCGGAGACAAGCAGTCATCTGTAGCTACAAACATACCTTTTCTTAATACGCCGTTTTTTATTATAACGGTAGAGGAAATTCCTTTTTGAGGATCTAGATTACTTTCTATTACACTTCCTTCGGCATTTTTGGAAAGGTCTCCTTTGAGTTCTTCAACTTCGGCTACTAAAAGCATCATATCCATCAACTCATTTATACCATCACCTTTTTTGGCTGAAATGGGAACAAATGGAATATCACCTCCTGTACCCTCTAAATATATTTCATTCTCGGCTAAATTTTGTTTTGTTTTTTCTATATCTGCGCCAGGTTTGTCTATTTTATTTATAGCTACAATGTAGGGGATTTCTTCTTCTTTTATACATTTCAAGGCTTCAATGGTTTGGGGCTTTACACCATCTTCGGCGGAAACAACCAAAATAGCTATATCAGCGACCTTTGCACCTCTGGTTCGTATAGAACAAAAAGCTTCATGTCCTGGGGTGTCAAGGAATGTTATTAAATGTTCTTCGCCGTCCTTGGATAAGTGTTTTACTTCGTAAGCTGAAACGTGTTGGGTTATCCCGCCAGTCTCTTTCTCTACAATGTTGCTTTTTCGAATGTAATCAAGAAGCGTAGACTTTCCATGATCGATATGCCCCATAATGACAATTACAGGAGGGCGTTCTATTAGGTTTTGTGAAGTTTTTTTCATGGGAAGTTGTGTGCAGACTTGGTGTCATGGAAGTGTTTATTTAATTTTGTGGATTATTTAAATTTTGTTTGGCTTTTTTTGTAGTGTTTTTTTCTTCTTCAGACATTTCAAATTCCGAGGCAAAGTTTTTCAGTGGTTTAGAAAAAATACCTATTCTGTCTCGTGAGTGAAGACTGGACAACACTACACCGTCTCCTTTTTCACTGACAAAAACAGTTGAGAAACTTTGATTTCCACCGGCTCCTGTACCTTTGAAAGGATTGAATCGTACAGTCTCTACCGCCTGGACACTTCTTTGGAGTCGGTTCTCTACATTTTTGAAATAAGAAATGGAATCATTTTTAAATTTACACAAATCGTCCATATCCTTTTTATTTTGCATGACAAGCTCCTCAAAATTTTTGGCTGTTCCTTTGGCAGTAATCCTTCGCAGTTTTATTTCTAAGCGAATAATCCATATCAAAAGAATCACTATCAAAGGTCCGGCTATATATAAAGCTATATCTAAACTAAAAATCATATGAAATTAACTTAAAATGCTACTGGTAATGAATTATAAGCATATTTGGAGGATATCGCAAGGTTTACTATATTAAATCTCGCTAGGTTTTACTAAAAATGTCAACTATGCTAAACTCGTTTTGATGATTCAAAATTTATATTTATGAAAAAGAAAACATCAAGTCGAATATATATGGACTATGCTTCTATTACCCCTGTACGTAAAGAGGTTATGTCTGTTATGGAACCTTTTCTCAAAGAGTTTTTTGCCAATCCGAGTGCTTTGTATAAAGAAGGAGTTGATAATAAAACTGCTATAGAAAAAGCCCGCGAAGAGATTGCTTTGGATATAAATGGGCGTCCAGGTGAGATTATTTTTACAGCTAGTGGAACCGAAAGTAATAATCTTGCCTTGTTTGGTATCTTCAATTTTTTTAAAAAAGATAAATTCGTCCCACATATTGTTACAAGTGTCATTGAACATCCTGCAATTTTGGAGGTATGTAAAGAGATTGAGAAGCTCGGTGGGGAAGTGACATATCTACCGGTTGACTCTCAGGGTTTTGTTTTGATTTCAGATATAAAAAAATCTTTGAGAAAAAACACAGTGCTTGTTTCTATAATGTATGCAAACAATGAGATCGGCACTATCCAGCCTATTAGAGAAATCGCAAAGACAGTTAGGGCGTTTAGAAAAAGTTCTTCTAACATTTATCCCTACTTTCATACAGATGCTAGTCAGGCGGCAAATTATTTAAATCTTAATGTAGCAGAACTCGGTGTGGATATGATGACTTTAGATGGAGGAAAAATTTATGGCCCAAGAGGTGTCGGGGTGCTCTTTTTTAAAAAAGGTGTTTCTCTTGCTCCTGTTTTGCATGGTGGAGGTCAAGAGGGTGGTTTGCGGTCTGGCACAGAAAATATCTCAGGGATTATTGGGTTTGCAAAAGCTCTCGGTCTTGCCGTATCCGAAAGGGAAAAAGAGAGCGCTCGACTAATCGCTTTGAGAAATTATTTTATTTCTTCTGTTCTTGAAAAAATTCCAAACTCATCTTTGAATGGATCTTTGGAGGATAGACTTCCAAATAATATTAATATTTGTATTCCAAATATTTCAGGTGAGTTTGCTGTAATAAAATTGGATAGTTTGGGTGTGGCGTGTTCGTCTTCTAGTTCTTGTAGAGCAATATCAGAAAATTCTTTTTCATATGTGGTTGAAGCTTTAAATAATAATAGAAAATGTGCCGAATCTAGTTTGCGTTTTACTTTAGGAAGAAATACCAAAAAAGCTGACGTAGGGAAAGTTGTTAATCTTTTGCCAAGACTTTTTTAATTTGTTATAATTTATAATGTTAAATATATGGAAGATCTAACAAAAACACAATTAATCCTACTTACGCTTTTGATCAGTTTTGTCGTTTCTATCGGAACTGGCATTATTACTGTATCTCTTTTGAATGAGGCGCCTCAGAGTGTGACACAAACTATAAATCGAGTTGTTGAAAGGACCGTAGAAAGAGTTGTCCCTGATGTTACAAAACCAACTGTGACCAAAGAGGTGACCACCGTTGTTGTAAAAGAAGAGGATTTGGTTATCGACGCTATAGATAAAAATATAAAAAGTATTGTTCGCGTGAGAAGCGACGATGGTACTTTTGTTGGTTTGGGGATTGTTGTTTCTAAAGATGGAATTGTCGTCATTGATAAAAAAGACATAACCTCTGATAAAAGTTATTCCTTAACATTTTTTGATGATAAAGTAATTTCTGCTCCGGTATTATTTATAAATGACGCAAAATCCATTGCTTTTCTAAAAGCTCCAAAAGAGGCGGTACAAACTGCTTCGGGTTTCTATGCTTTTTATCCAGCTACTTTTTCTGACTCGAATCTTTTGAAGCTTGGGCAAACTGTCATATCTTTGAAGGGCGAAAAAACAAACTCTGTATCTATCGGTAGAATTTCAAGGTTAGTGTTGTCAGGAACGGATAGTACCGGACCAATTATTTCTACTACGACTCCGACACTGATCCTGATTGAGACAGATGTGAGTTCAAGGAATGAAGTTTCTGGAGGCCCTCTTCTAAATTTAAATGGTGAAATTGTTGGAGTTAAGATCTCTGATGTTGCAGGTAATAGCAATTATCTTCCTATAAATAATATCAAACAAGAAATTCTTTCTACTATTACTTCGTAAGGATTTACTATTATTTTGTGTATATCCGAGGATTGACCTTTTGCCAAAAGTTGGTATTATTGGTGATGTGGGCACAACGAAATAAACACCCTCTTTTCATTTCTAGGGCAACAATTTAATATAAAAGTTAATACTACTCATATTATTATATAAAATAAAAAATATGCCTCCATTTAATCATTTTACAACCAAAGCAAAAGAAGCTATTCGCAAGGCACATGAGCTTGCTATTGAGCGAGGGCAGAATCATGTCAACCCACTCCATCTTTTGGCTGCACTTATTCTGCAAGATGAAAGTATGGTCGCTTCTATATTGGATAAGCTTGATATCGACACTATCCTTCTTACAGATTCAATTATTGAATCCATAGAAACTCCAGAATCAACCTCGACTCTTTCGCCTTCATATCAAATCTACCTTACTCCAGAACTTGCTCACACGATTGAGGGTAGTCCTAAAATAGCATCAAGTTTAAATGATGAGTTTGTTTCAACTGAACATCTATTTATTTCTCTTTTAGATGTTCCAGGTGAGGCGCGAGAAATTTTATCCAAATTTAAAATAGATAAGAGTCTTGTTTTGAAGATTCTTCAGGAGTTAAAAAATAATAAAAACAAAGACGCCGAACAGCACAAAAAACCAAAATCAATTCTTAAATACACTCGCAGTCTTACAAAACTTGCGATGGAAAATAAGCTTGATCCAGTTATTGGTAGGGATATTGAAATTTCTCGTATAATACAAATTCTTTCTCGTAGAAAAAAGAATAATCCGATTTTGATTGGTGAATCTGGTGTTGGTAAAACCGCGATTGCCGAAGGTCTTGCTACGCGAATGGCTATGGGTGATGTACCAGAGTCTTTGAAAGATAAAGAGCTTGTGTCGCTTGATCTCGGACTTCTTATTGCGGGAACAAAATATAGAGGAGAATTTGAAGAACGTCTCAAAAATATTATTAAAGAGATTGAGCGTTCCAATGGCAAGATTATTCTTTTTATTGATGAAATACACTCTATTGTTGGTGCAGGAGCAGCTGAGGGCTCTATAGACGCTTCAAACATGCTTAAACCACCCTTGGCACGTGGGGAACTTCGTGCGATTGGCGCTACTACCTTGAAGGAGTACCAAAAACATATTGAAAAAGATCCTGCTCTTACGCGTCGATTTCAGCCTGTTTTTGTTAATGAGCCAAGTATTGATGATGCCGTTTCAATCCTTCGAGGGCTAAAAGAAAAGTATGAACTTTATCACGGTGTCAGAATTACTGATGATGCTATTTTAGCCGCTGTAAACCTGAGTAGTCGCTATATCACAGACAGATTTTTACCTGATAAAGCTGTTGATCTCATAGATGAATCAGCTTCGCTTTTGAAAATTTCTTTGGAAAATATGCCGCCTGTACTTGAAGAGGCTCATTCAAAAATAATGAAACTGGAGATTGAAAGGCAGGCGTTAAGTAAGGAGGTTAAAATTTCAAAAAACCAAAAAACCAAAACACGTATCAAAACGATTGAAAGCGATATCGCTGATCTCAAAGAAAAAACTTCAGAGATTGAGCTCAAATGGAATAACGAAAAAGAAACTGTTGGTAGTATAAAAAGTATAAAAAAAGACTTGGAAAGTTTGCGTCTTGATGCAGAGGGGGCGGAAGCTCGCGCTGATTTGGCGAAGGCTGCAGAGATTCGCTATGGCAAGATTCCCCAACTTGAGAAAGATTTGGATACAAAATCAAAACGTCTAAAGAGGCTGCAGAGCTCACGAAGGATTTTGCGTGAGGAAATTACAGAGGTTGATATCGCAGATGTTGTCGCACGCTGGACGGGTATTCCTGTTACTCGAATGTTAGAAGGTGAGGCGGATAAACTCAATCGTATGGAAGAAGTTTTGAAAAAGCGAATTGTCGGTCAAAGTCAAGCTGTTGCAAAAATATCAGATACAGTCAAACGATCACGTGCGGGTATTTCTGATCCTAACCGTCCGATTGGTTCATTTATTTTTCTTGGTCCTACGGGTGTTGGAAAGACAGAGCTCACAAAAGCCTTGGCTGAGTTTATGTTTGATGACGAAAAATCTTTAATTCGAGTAGATATGTCAGAGTTTATGGAGAAACACTCAGTTTCTAAACTTATTGGTGCACCGCCGGGATATGTTGGTTTTGAAGAAGGTGGTGGTCTTACTGAAATGGTCCGCCATCGACCATATGCGGTTATTCTTTTTGACGAAATAGAAAAGGCACATCCAGAAGTGTTCAATATACTTTTACAAGTCTTAGATAACGGCCGTCTTACAGACGCTAAGGGGCGAGTAGTTAATTTTAAAAACACGATTATTATTCTTACTTCAAATATTGGTGCGCAATATATAGATAAGATGCAGAAAATTGGTTTCGGGTCTCATGAAAATGACGAAGATTATACAGAAGTAAAAGGTAAGGTGATGGATTCACTCAAGGATTATTTCAGACCAGAATTCCTAAACCGCCTTGATGATATAATTATTTTCGATATTTTGAGTATGAAAGCTGTAGAGGAGATTGTCAGAATTCAAATTGGTATTATAAAAGAACGTTTACAAGAAAAAGATATCAAACTTGAAGTGTTTCCGGAAGTCTTCTCTTATCTTGCAAAAGAGGGTTACAATCCGCAATACGGCGCAAGGCCACTCAAACGGCTTATTCAGGATAAAATTCTAAATCCCGTGGCGTCTCTTATGATTTCCAAGGGACTTGTTAAGGGCGGAACTGTTAGTGTTGGTTATAAAGACGCTAATTTTACCTTTGAAGTGAAAGTTGGTAGAAAAGTTACGACTATTAGAGAGGGAATTGTTATTAGGCAAAAAGCAGTGAAATAGCGTAATAAAAATAACTGACACTAATCTATTCCGCAAGCTCTCCCAGAGCTTACTCTACACACACAAAAACAGGCTTTCGCCTGTGTTTTGTTTGTGCGTAGGGAGGGATTCGGTCACAACTCTTCTGTTCCGATGAATCTTCACAACGAAGGTTGCGACCCCGCCTCAGAAAAGTGCTACTCAGCACTTTTCTTCCGGCCTTCTCACCCTCCGAAACAGACAAGATAAAAACCCAGCTAAATCTGGGTCGTTATCTTGTTGTGCGTAGGGAGGGATTCGAACCCCCGTAGACCAAAGGTCGAGAGATTTACAGTCTCTTGCAATTGACCGCTCTGCCACCTACGCATTAAGAGTTATTCTATTGCAATTAATGCTTTTAGTAAAGGTTTGTGTCGTAGTTCTTCGTAAGAAGTTGAAATTGTTATATAATTCAAGAATGGCAACAAAAACCCCCAAGGGTCTGCGAACATGGATTGAGGTAGATAGGAAAGCTATAAAAAACAATTATGGCCAATTTCGCAAGCTTATACCAAAATCTTGCAAACTTTGCTCTGTGGTCAAATCAAATGCTTATGGTCATGGCTTGGTTGATTTTTCAAAGGAGGTTGTAAGTCTTGGTGCGGATTGGTTGGCTGTGGATTCGGTAGTGGAAGCAACCAGACTTCGTGATGAAGGTATACAAATACCGATTTTGGTATTGGGTTTTACTTTACCGGAAATGATTCAATCTGCTCGTGAGAAAGATATAAGTATTACAGTTTCTTCTTTTGAATCTTTGAATACTTTAAGTAAGTTATCAAAAACAAAAGAGCAGAAACTGAAGATTCATATAAAGATAGATTCGGGAATGTATAGGCAAGGGTTTGTCGAAGTAGATCAGAAAAAGGTGGTAGAAATTTTAAAAAAGAACAAAGATTTTCTAGAAGTAGAAGGTTTGTGTACACATTTTGCTTCAGCCAAAAATCCAGCTTTTCCCGCCGACACAAACAAACAGATCGTAATTTTCAAAAAGTGGCGTGCCTCTTTCCAAAAAGCTGGCTTCAAGACGATCACTCATGCTTCTGCAACTTCCGGTGCGATTCTTTTTCCTGAAGCGCATTTTGATATGGTTCGCATAGGAATCGGAATGTATGGAATGTGGCCGTCAGTGGAAGTAAGGGAATTTGCTAAAAGAAAAGTTAAATTGGAGCCGGTTTTATCTTGGAAAACTTTAATAAGTGAAATTAAAAAACTTCCAGCTGGTACCAGAGTAGGGTACGATTTTACAGAGACATTAAAACGTAAATCTACTGTTGCGATTTGTCCTATCGGTTATTGGCATGGGTATTTCCGTTCGCTTTCAAGTATCGGTGAGGTTTTGGTACGTGGTAAACGAGCTAAAATTATCGGCAGAGTCAGTATGGACATGATCACTGTAGATATAACAGATATTCCGGACGCAAAAGTTCTAGACGAAGTTGTGCTTTTGGGCAGAAGCCAAAAAGATTGTATTTCCACAGAGGATATTGCTTTTATTTCCGGAACCAATCATTATGAATTTGTTACCAGAATCAATCCTCTTATAAAAAAGATATACTTATAGAGTCGAAAGTCTATAAAGTCTATAAAGTCCGTAAAGTAAATTATACAAGTGGAAATTTATAATAAAGGAGAAAATTAAATCCAATGAGAAAAAATATAATATATGAAGGTGCAGATAGTCTTACTTATGAGATACGGGAAATTGTTGAAGTCGCACAAAAAATAGAAAAAGCTGGCATATCGATTATCTGGGAGAATATAGGTGATCCTGTAGCCAAGGGTGAGCAAGTGCCGGAATGGATTAAAAAAATCGTTTCTGACACGACAAAAAATGACAATTTGAGCTATGGATATTCACCAACCAAAGGCTTGCTTCAAACTCGAGAATATATTGCTTATGAAAGAAACATTGAAGGTGGAGCGCAAATAGTGCCGGACGACATTTTGTTTTTTAACGGTTTGGGAGATGCTATTTCAAATGTTTATACATATTTAAATAAGAAAGCCAGAATAATTGGTCCAAATCCCGCTTATCCGACTCACTCTTCGGCGGAGGCTGGTCATGCAGGCTCGCCACATATCACATATAAATTAGATCCAGAAAATAATTGGTATCCGGATGTTGCCGATTTGAAAAAGAAAGTTAAAAATAATTCAAATATTGTGGGAATTCTTATGGTCAATCCGGACAATCCTACCGGCATGGTTTGTTCTCAAAAAATTATGCGCGAAATAGTTGCTGTGGCAAAAGAGTTTGATTTGTTCTTGATTTCCGATGAAATTTACTCAAATCTCGTTTACGGAGGTTCAGAACACAAAAAACTGGCGTCGGTTATCGGGAATGTGCCCGGGCTTGCTATGAGGGGTATTTCGAAAGAGTTTCCTTGGCCCGGAGCTCGATGTGGTTGGGTAGAGTTTTATAATCGTGACAAAGATGCGCAATTTGCACGTTATGCCAAAACTCTGATAGATGCAAAAATGCTTGAAGTTTGTTCTACAACTTTACCTCAGAAAGTCTTACCAAAGGTGATGGGGGATAAACGCTATTATCCATACCTCGCAAAGAGAAACAAAATTTATTGGCAGAAATCAGAGAAAGCTTACGAAATTTTCTCAAAAATCCCTGAACTTTTGGTCTACAAAGCTTATGGTGCTTTTTATATGACTATTGTATTTAGAAAAGGTGTTCTGAATAAAAACCAATCTTTAAAACCAAAAAATAAGAAAGTTGGAGATATTATAAAACCTCTTATTGAAACACCGCAGTTGGATAAACATTTTGTGTATCATCTCCTAGCTTCCCGAGGGATTTGCGTAGTACCACTTTCTTCTGGTTTCAACTCAGATTTGTACGGTTTTAGAATAACTTTACTTGAACCAAATGAGAAGCGTTTTGAGGCTGTTATGAATGATATTGCTTCAGCTATAAAAGAATACGTTGCTTCATAGGTTGCCTTTTTGTATGTTTTGTATTAAACTGGTTTTTCATAACCTTTAAACAATATGTCACAAGATAGATTAATTAAATTGGTCTGTAAGACCTGCAAACATCCAAATTACTTGACTTCTAAAAATAAGAAGCTTGTTGAGCGTAAAATTGAACTCAAAAAGTTCTGCAAATGGTGCAGAAAATCTACTCCGCATAAGGAAGGTAAAAAATAGTCCAAAAGGACTATTTTTTAATAATATGTTAGTATTTTCAACTGTTAGGGCTAAAGCACTTCGCCAAAAGCGAATACTTGCCCGAACATAACAGTGTTTTAGGGCGATTAGTTAAATGGTATAACTACGGCCTCCAAATCCGTCGTCGGGGGTTCGATTCCCTCATCGCCCGCTGTTTTGAACGTAGTTAAAAACTGAGTGCGATAACAAGCAAACTGCTTTGCTTGTGTGAGGGAATCGAAAAGCTTTTCGTTCTCCGATGTTAGTCGGATCGAAAAGGTCTACCGTTCCCGTAGGGAAAGATTCCCTCATCGCCCGCAGGTAGCTATAATCTAATGGATCTAAAATCTACATATAACAAAATAGCTGGAGATTGGTTTAATGATCATCGCGATGATACCTGGTGGCATAGTGGAACACAGAAATTTACATCCTTATTTTCTAAAGGAGATTCCGTACTAGATATTGGTTGTGGTGCTGGTATTAAATCAAAATATTTAGCCAAGAGTGGTTTAAAAGTGACAGGTGTCGATTTTTCGGAAAAGATGATAGAAATTGCCAGACGTGAATTACCAGATATAGATTTTGAGGTTACAGATATGTATCAAATAGACAAATACCCCAAAATTTTTGATGGCGTTTTTGCTCAGGCAGTTCTTCTCCATGTTCCTAAGGATAAGGTTATGGATGTACTTAAAAAATTCAAAAGTAGGTTAAAAAAGGGAGGTTATCTATACCTAGCGGTGAAAGCTTTAAAACAAGACGGGATTGAAGAACGTGTTAAAAAAGAAAGCGATTATGGTTATGAGTATGAGAGGTTCTTCAGCTTTTTTAGTATTGCCGAACTAGAATCTTACATAAAAAATTTAGGCATGAAGACTGTGTGGAAACTATCTACGACATCAGGGAGAGCCGAGTGGTTACAAATTATTGCAATAAAATAATATAGTTACTTTTGATTTAATATATCTCCTAGTGTTTTGTCGTTGTATTTGTTTGTGTCGGTCCACTTTATCCTTTTATCCTTCTTAAACCAAGTCATTTGACGACGAGAATAGTGCCAAATTTCCGTCTCCAATTTTTGAATCATTTCATCCTTACTCATTTTGTTTTGGAGATACAAAGCAAGATATCTATATTCTAGTCCGAGTTCCTCCATTCTTTTCCAAGACAGTCTATTTTGGTGTAGATTTTTTGCTTCAGTAATCATTCCTTGTTTTACTCGTTTGATTAGGCGAGTGTGAATTCTTTCGCGTAATTCTTTGTCGTCTATTTTTGTACCAATTTGTAAAGCATCAAAATCGGAGTGTTTTTTAATCGGAGGCACTTTACCTAAAGCGCTAGCGATTTCTATTGCCCGTATCAATCGTCGACGGTTATTTTCATCTATTGTAGATAGTCTTTTTTTATCCAGTTTTTTTAAAATATTCACCAGCTCATCAGTAGTTTTTTTCTCCAGTTTGACGCGCAATTTATCGTTTGGTGGGACGTCTGGTAAAACCACATTATCTACCACAGCTTGAATATAAAAACCGGTCCCGCCACAAATTATCGGCAGTTTTCCTCTTTTTAAAATATCAGTAATAGCTTTGTCAGCAAGTCTTTTAAACTCTACGACAGTGAATCTTTTTTTTGGATTGGCGACATCAAGAAGATGATGGGGGATACCAAGCATTTCTTTTTTTGTGATTTTTCCGGTACCAATATCTAGTCCTTTGTAAACCTGCCGTGAATCAGCAGAGATTATTTCCCCATTAAATTTTTTAGCAAGTTTGACCGCCAAATCACTTTTTCCAGAAGCGGTTGGTCCAAGTATGACTAGTATTTTTGGTTTCATTTTGAAAAGTCTACTAATTATACCCTTTATCTGCAAACTTTGATTTTCCAGCAAAATCTAGTAGACTTTACTGGAATTGCCGGGATGGCGGAATTGGTAGACGCGCACGACTCAAAATCGTGTGGAGCAATCCATGAGAGTTCGATTCTCTCTCCCGGCACCAAAATAAAGCTTAAGTATCGATTTTAATAAGTATTTTTAGTATGTTACAATTATATGCAATTCAAATGAATTCTTAATTCGTAATTGATAATTTTTAATTATAAAAATGTCCCAATATTATAACGATTCAATTTTCTGGATAGAGTTAGACAAAATAAAGCCAAATCCTTTTCAACCACGTCGAGAATTCAACCCAAGCGAACTACAAAGTCTTGCAGATTCTATACGTCAATACGGGGTGCTTCAGGCTCTTGTTGTTACTCGAAAAGAAGTTCCCAAAGAAGATGGGGGTCTTGGTGTAGAGTACGAGCTTATTTCTGGAGAAAGAAGACTTAGGGCATCAAAGCTGGGAGGTCTTTCGCAGGTGCCGTGTTTGATTAAGACTGGTGATAACACAGACCTAATGAAACTGGAGTTGGCTATTATCGAAAACATTCAACGTGAAGATCTTAATCCTGTAGAGCGAGCGCGTGCTTTTGATAAACTAGCAAAAGAATTCAATTTTAAACATGCAGAAATTGCTGCAAAAGTTGGTAAAAGTCGAGAGTATGTCACAAACACATTACGTTTACTTATGCTTCCTCCAGAAATTTTGGACGCGCTGAGTCAAGGTAAACTAACAGAAGGACACACAAGACCTTTGATGATGCTTACCGATCGCCCAGATGAACAAAATACTCTTTTCAAAGAGATTATGTCTAGGAAGATGACTGTTCGTGAAGCAGAGATGATAGGTCGCAAAATTGCTTATGACAAGATTCGCAAGAAAGAATATCTTGTTGACCCAGAAATGAAAAACATAGAAGAGCGATTTGCCCAGTCTCTAGGTACACGCGTTTCTATAGAGCGAAAAGAAAATGGCGGAAAGATTATGATTGATTTCTTTTCCAACGATGACCTGTTGACTCTTCTTCATTTGATAAAAACAAACCAAGAAAACAAACCGGAATCTAAAGATGTTTCAGTCGAAAAAGAGACCCAAGATTCATCTGCGGATTTTGCTGACGATAGATCAAAAGAAGAAAAAGAAGATGAAGGTCTTTATTCGATAAAAGATTTCTCAATTTAGTATTTTTTATCTTTTTTTTCTCCCAACTTACTTCTGATATGTCTTTGCGCTATAGTTGTTTTTGCAAACTCAAGCCATTTTACGGAAGGATGACTGCTCTGCTTGGTTTGAATTTCAACTATATCTCCATTTCTAAGCGTTGTGTCTATAGAAACTAATTTGCCGTTTATTTTTACTCCAGACATATGGTCGCCGATATCTGAGTGTACGGTATAGGCAAAATCTATTGAGCTAGAGCCAATGGGAAGATCTATAACATCTCCTTTGGGAGTAAAAACAAGTATTCTCTCTTGAAAAAAATCAGCTTTTATGTCCTCTGTAAAGTTTTCATTACCAGCTTCACTAGATTGATATAATACAAGTTCTTTTACCCATTGGGGTATATCTTTACCAGATGAATGATCTTGTTTACTAAAATTTCCACGAAACGGCAGTAACCTTTTTATCCAAGCTATTCCAGGATTGTCAGGATCTTTTTTAAGCTTATCTTTGTACATAATATGCGAAGCGATTCCGTATTCTGCCTCGTCTTGCATTTCCTGAGTTTTTATTTGAACTTCTACGATTTTCCCGTCACCAGTAAACACCGTAGTGTGAATGCTTTTATACCCGTTTGTTTTTGGGAAAGCAATATAGTCCTTGATTCTACCTGGCAGAGGTCTCCATACTCCGTGTATGATTCCGAGAGCTTTATAACAGTCGTTTATATTAGGAACCACCACGCGTAGAGCGTAAATATCATAAATTTTTTCAATATCGTTACCTTTTCTTAAAAGTTTTTTATACAAACTATATAAACCTTTGGTTCTATAATCGGTATGTACTTGTGTCAAACTTTCTTTAGCCAATGCTTTTTGGATGGATCTGAGGAATTTTTTTAATGGACGTGTATTCTCTTTAAGTTTCAAATTTATCATTTTTTTGACCTCGTCGTATTCTTTCGGATACACATAAGGAAAAGCAAGGTCTTCCAATTCTCTGTTTAGTTTTCTAATACCAAGTCTATAAGCGATTGGAGCATATATTTCTAAAGTTTCGGAAGCAATACGTTCTTGTTTTTCTTTTGATACATATTGCAACGTTTCCATGTTGTGCAATCTGTCAGCTAGTTTGATGATAATAACTCGTATATCTTCAGACATTGCCACAAAAAGTTTACGTAGGCTTTCACTATGTCTTTTTTCTCCACGATATTTAATTTTACCCAGCTTTGTAACACCCTCAACAAGAAAGAGTATTTCTTTATCAAACTCTTTTCCCAAGTCTTCATTTTTTACATTTGCATCTTCTATGCAGTCGTGTAGTAATCCTGCCGAAATGGTATGGGCACTTTTCCCAAGGTCAGCTAGATTCCTCGCTGTTTCAAAAGGATGTATGAAATATGGTTCGCGGGAGAATCTTTTTTGTCCCGCGTGAGCTTTTTCGGAAAAATTATAAGCTTTAGTAATAAGCTCTATGTCCTCCTTTGTAGGAGCCTCCATCAAATCTATAATTTCTTTAACGTGAGGCATGGGTTTGAATTAGCTTTTAGTCTTTAGCCGTTAGCTCTTAGCGATTTACATTTTTGCTAGAGGCTAATGGCTAGTGGCTAGTTTATATTATTCCTTCTCCAACTTATGAGGGTTGTGATTCGGGCACAGCTTGTTGCTACAGCGTTCAGGTATCGTTTTTGTCCATTGCCCCGCAGTAAACTTTGGTTTTGCTGAAGGAAACTTATATTCATTACGTTTTTCACTTAAGTTATCGTTTATCATTATATTTATATCTTCGCGTCTCAGCAAACAGGAAACCAAAGTTACAGCATGGACTGCGGGACTACTTTTTACCTTCTAATTTGTGTGGATTATGGTTTGGGCATATTTTGTTGCTACATCTTTCCGGAATAGTTTTAGTCCCTTGCATCATTAGCGATTGGCACATTGGGCATATATTTCCGGTTGGTTTGGCTTTTATGGCGTTTTTGCATTTTGGATAATCAGAACAGCTGTAAAACAAGCCAAATCGTCCGCGTCGCTCTGTCATTAGTCCATCCTTGCACATAGGACATTTTACTCCTGTAGAATTCTGTCTTTCAAGTTCAGCGTCTTTTTTGATAAATTTACACTTTGGATAATTATTACAAGAAATAAATCTACCAAATTTACCGTCACGCTCTACTAGTTTTCCTGTTTTACATTCGGAGCAAGCTTCTCCAGTCTCTTTGGGTCCTTCGAGTGCCTCTCCATCAATTGTACGGGCACCATTACAATCTGGGAACTTTGCGCAACTTAAAAATTTTCCACTTTTACCGAGTTTGATAATCATCGCCCCGTCGCAAACCGGACATTTCCATTTTGGATCGGCGTCACCCATGTTTGTAATTTTTTCCATTTTTTCTTTTGTTTTAACTTCTTTGAGATATGGCGTGTAGAACTCTTTTAGGGTTTTTACGTAGTCTTTTTCTCCTTGCGCCATAAGGTCTAATTTGTCTTCCATCTCCGCCGTAAAAGAATCACTAATATAATCCGCAAAGTTTTTCTCTAAGAATGATGATACCACATCTCCTGTATCTGTAGGCACCAGTGCTTTCTGTATTTTATCTACATATTGGCGGTCTTCTAGAGTTTTGATGGTGGATGCGTACGTAGAAGGTCGTCCGATTCCTCGTTTTTCCAATTCTTTTACCAAACCTGCTTCGGAGTATCGTGCGGGAGGCTCGGTTTCTTTTTCTTCAGTTTTTATTTCAAGTAATTTTAATTTTTCACCGACAATAACCTTTGGCAATTCAATGTCTTCTTTTTTTGCCAATGGATCAGCGGACATCCAACCAGGAAAAAGGATTCTTGATCCATTTATATAGAAATCTGGAGTTTCTCCATTTCCAACTTTCACTGTCATTTTCATGCGAAGTGTATTCGCGTCTGCCATTTGTGACGCTATCGTTCTTTGCCAAATCAGTCTGTATAATTTTTTCTGCTCATCATTTGCGCCAGCTGATTCATGGTTTATGTTTGTTGGGCGGATTGCTTCATGTGCCTCCTGTGCATTTTTACTTTTCTTGGTGTAATTTCTTGGCTGAAGATAGTTTTTACCAAATTTCTTTTCTATTAGAGAAAATATTTGCCCTTTAGCTATTGTACTTAGGTTTGTGCTATCGGTTCTCATGTAAGTAATGAGACCGGCTTCATAGAGTCTTTGTGCGACGCTCATTGTTCTCGATGGTGCAAAACCAAGTCGCGAACTTGCTGATTGTTGTAATGTAGATGTAATGTATGGGGCTCTGGGTGTGCGTTTTACCTCTGTTTCTTTTATATTAGTGACAATCCAATTTTCTTTTTTACCGACTTCCAAAATCTTTTCTACGGCTTTATAGTCAGTTGGTTCTTCTGAACATATCAAAATAAAAGCAGATCTTGTTTTGTTTTCTACGTCTGCAGTAATAATCCAAAATTTGTGTGATTTGAATGCACGTATTTCTCGTTCGCGCTCCATAATTATGCGTAAAGCAGGGGATTGGACTCGGCCGGCAGAAAGACCGTATCGTACTTTTTTCCAAATAAGACCTGATAAGTCATAGCCCACAAGTCTGTCCAAGACACGTCTTGCCTCCTGTGCTTTTTTTAGATTTTGATCAATGTCACGCGGATGCTCCAAAGCTTCTTTTATCGCATCTTTGGTGATTTCATGAAAAACTACACGTCTAGGGTTTTTCAGACCCACAGCCTCTGCCACATGCCAAGCAATAGCTTCTCCTTCTCTATCCGGGTCAGTCGCTAAAAGGACTTCGTCTGCATCCTCTGCAAGCTCTCTAATTTCTCTCACAACTTTTTCTTTACCTTTGCTTATTTCATAATGCGGAATAAAACCACCCTCTATGTCGATAGCTTTTTTGTTGCTTTTTGGTAAATCTCTGATGTGTCCGACAGAAGCGACTACATCATATACTCCTTTTTCTTTTGGAAGGTCTGACAGGTATTTGGAAATTGTTTTTGCCTTTGCAGGAGACTCTACAATGAGAAGTTTTTTGGGCGCAGATGTTTTTGACATAAATATAAATGTGTAGAAATTTTTTATTTGATTACATAAGTAATACTACACAAAATCATATAATGCAAATTCACCCAATAAAAAACCCCAGCGTTGGCCGAGGTTTTGTTAATATGAGATTGTGTTGAC
This sequence comes from Parcubacteria group bacterium, assembly GCA_013204345.1. Lineage (GTDB taxonomy): Bacteria > Patescibacteriota > Minisyncoccia > Phycocordibacterales > JABMOB01 > JABMOB01. The sequence continues at coordinate 19,271 of JABMOB010000036.1, forward strand.
GCCGTCACTTATTCGAAATGTTTCCCCATTTAAAGACGAGTATCCCAATGTTTATTCTGACTTTACGGACTTTACGGACTTTATAGACTTTAAGGACTTTTGACTACGTCAGTCTCACTTCGCCCATGCGTTCTACAATCAATCCTTTGATTTCCATCATAGAAAGTACCGCATTAGCTTGGCTTATGTCAAAACCGCTTTCACTCAAAAGGGTGTCTCGTGACATTGGATTTAAAAGTAGCTCAACAATTTTCATTTCTTCTGGCGAACAGTCTACATATTTTTCTGCTGATGTTTTCTCGTTATTTTCTGTTTTAAAACCTAAAGCCTCAAGAAGATCCTTGCTCGATGTTATTGGAGTTGCGCCAAGACGAAGTAACATATGTGGTCCGGCGGATGTTGGAGAAAAAATTGAGCCGGGGACAGTAAACACATCGCGGTTGTATTCCGTAGCGAGTTTGGAAGTGATAAGTGTGCCAGATTTTAACTCCGCTTCGATGATAAGTGTCGCGTGAGACATTCCCGCCATTATTCTGTTGCGTTGTGGGAAGCTCCAGATTGTCGCCTTAAACATTGGATCAAACTCTGATATAAGAGCACCTCTGGAAGACAATATTTTTTGAGAAAGTTGAATATTGTTTTTAGGGTAAAGAACTCTCGGATCAAGTCCGGAGCCGGGGACCGACACCGTTTTAAGACCCGCCTCAAGGGCTGATTTGTGTGCTATTGAGTCAATTCCCAAAGCAAGGCCAGAAACGATCGCAATGTCATATCCGCGTAATCCGGTGATGAGTTTTTCACAGGCTTCTTTCCCGTAGTTTGTATACTTGCGCGAACCAACGACGCAGAGTAATTTTGTCTCTGGTCCAGGTAACGTGCCTTGGATGTATAATTTTTCTGGAGGGTCGTTGATTTCTTTTAGAAGAACGGGGAATTCATTCACTAGTAATTCTTTGATAGGAAGTTGTGTCATTTGTGAATTGTACCACTTTTTTGTATACTTAACGCATATTATAAATCAAAAATTTCTATGTTAGACATTAAATTCATCAGAGAAAATAAGGATTTAATAAAAGCTGGTGCTCAAAAAAAGCATCTAGATTTTGATGTAGAAAAGCTTATTGCCGTAGATGATAAACGAAAAACTGCACTTACATCTATTGAAGCAAAAAGGACAGAGCAAAATCAGTTTAATGAAAAAATCGTCAATACCCCCGATGCCTCTGAGAAAACAAAAATGATTGACACCATGAAAACTTTGAAAACAGAACTTCAAAAAGAAGAAGAGACATTCAAAGAAATTATGAAAGAATGGCAATCGTTGATGGTTTCTGTGCCAAATATTCCGGATATGTCTGTGCCGGATGGAGAAAGTGATGCAGATAATAAAGAAGTGAAAGTTTGGGGAGATAAACCAAATTTTTCTTTTCAAGCGAAAGATCATGTGGAGCTTATGGAGTCCCTCGGTATGGTTGATTTGGAAAGGGGAACAAAAGTAGCTGGTTTTCGTGGATATTTTCTAAAAGGTGATGGATCTCTTCTTTCTTTCGCTATTTGGCAATACGGAATGGATTTTTTTCTCAAAAAAGGATTTACGCCTTTGATTGTTCCGGCGTTAGTCAAACGAAGTAATCTGATGGGGACTGGATATTTACCTCAAGGCGAAGAAGATTTATATAAAACTCAAGATGGTGATTTTCTAGCAGGGACAGCCGAAGTAGCGACGATGGGCTATCATATGGATGAGACTTTTCCTGTAAAAGATTTACCTCAAAAATTTCTTTCTTTCTCGTCATGTTTTAGGCGCGAGGCAGGAAGTCATGGTAAAGACGTCAAAGGACTTATACGAGTCCATGAGTTCTATAAATTGGAGCAGGTTGTTCTTTGCGAAGCTAGTCATGAGACATCTGTAAAATTACATGAAGAAATTAACCGCAATGCCGAGGAGTTTATTGAAAGCTTGGGTATTCCTTATCATACCGTTATAAACTGTGGTGGCGATCTTGGTTTGGGACAGGTGAAAAAATACGACATTGAATTGTGGGTGCCTTTGGAAAACAAATATCGTGAAATCAGTTCTGCGTCTTATTTCCATGATTTTCAAACGAGGCGATTGAATATTAGATACAAAGATGCTGATGGCAAGATGAAGTTCGCACACTCATTAAATAGTACGGCCGTTCCTACTCCGAGAATTCTGGTTTCTCTTGTGGAAAACTATCAGCAAGAAGACGGTTCGATAAAAATTCCGGAAGTTCTGCAGAAATATATGGGCGATAGAAAAGTTATTGAAAAAAAACAGTAGCCCGTTCTTTTAAAGATGTTGAAAAAGAGACCAAATTTCAAATCTTCTCATTACATTAAAAAGAGAAGGAAACAATTTATTTTCAGAGTGTTCCTCTGGTTCTTTTTTATTGTCTCTCTGATATGGGGAGTTTCTTTCTGGTCACATAACGAATTTTTTACAATCAAAAATATAAAAATTGCCGGTAACGATGTTACGCCGAAAGAAGATATAGAGAATATAATAATCGCAGATACTGTTGGAAACTACCTAAATCTATTTTCTCGGGCAAATATTCTTATTTATCCGAAATCAAAAATTAAAAAAGATATCCTCGATCATTTCAAAAGAATATCGCGGGTCGATATCAGTATGGAGGACCGCAATTCTATAGACATCTCTATTACTGAAAGAAGGCCTGTGGCTTTGTGGTGCACAAGCGGACAAGATACCCTAGAAGTAAATCTACTATCTGATGAATGCTATTTTTTAGATAAAACTGGATATATTTTTGCTAAAGCAGCGACTTTTACCGGTAATGTATTTTTTAAATATTATGGTTCTATCAGTGAAGGTTCTGTCGGGGTAAATTATTTTTCGGAATCTAAATTTGTAAATCTAGAAACATTCATAAAAGGTTTAGAGGATTTAAGTATAAGACCGATTTATCTGTCTACTACCCCAGACGGATTTTGAAGCCCATCTTGCCGGTGGTAGTAAGATTATTTTTAATGATAAAGATATTTCCGACACTCTCATAAATCTAGATTCGCTTTTGAGTAAAAATGATTTGATTGGCGAAGGATCCACCTCATCGCTTGATTATATTGATCTTCGTTTTGGTAACAAGCTGTTCTATAAACTCAAAGAATAGGCTCTAGGCACTAGGCTTTAGGCATTGGGAATGTTACTCTGTTTCCATGATTATTAAAGGATTTTGGGACAAATTGAATAAACCAATTATGGTTTTGGCTCCGATGGCGGATGTTACAGACTCGGCTTTTCGTCGTATTATTGCTAAATACTCAAAATGGGATGGGAAAGATATTTTTGATAATGAAGGTAATATTCGGAAGAAGTATATAAAAGGAGGTAAATTTAC
>JABMOB010000003.1 GCA_013204345.1 Parcubacteria group bacterium
AGTTGGTGGGCGGATGCAACAAATCGCCCCATTACCGATTTGATAGATTTTTCTAAAACTTTCTTTGCTAAGCATGCACTTTTGAATATATTGACTCGATATTGTGTATTTACTACCGAGCGTGAACTTCTTGCCATGCGTCCGTATCAGATTGTGGCTACGGAGAAAATACTAAATAAAATCAAAGTAAGCACGAATTACAAAAAGCTCGGGACTGTCGAGGCAGGTGGCTATATATGGCACACCACTGGCTCAGGTAAGACACTAACAAGTTTTAAAACGGCACAGCTTGTCAGCAAGCTCCCGCATATAGATAAAGTGGTGTTTGTGGTAGATCGAAAGGATTTGGACTATCAGACAATGAAAGAGTATGACAAATTTGAAAAAGGTGCAGCGAATAGCAACACAAGCACCTCAGTCTTGAAGAAGCAACTCGAAGACACGAGTTCTCGTATAATCATCACTACAATTCAGAAACTTGATAGATTTATTGGGCGCAATAGTGGCCACACAATTTTTGATGGGCATATTGCACTTATTTTTGATGAATGTCATAGATCGCAATTTGGTGAAATGCATGCTGCGATTGTTAAGGCGTTTAAGCAATACCATCTCTTTGGATTCACTGGGACTCCAATTTTTGCCATGAACGCCTCATCTGGCGGTCGTCCTGATTTTAAAACTACCGAGCAGGCTTTTGGTGAAAAGCTACACACTTATACCATTGTGGATGCTATATCTGATAAGAATGTACTGCCGTTTAAAGTTGATTACGTCTCTACGGTGCATGAGGCAGAGAATATTGAAGATGCACAGGTCAGTGATATTGACCGCGAGGCCGTATTGGCTTCTCCAGATCGTTTGTCCAATGTTGTTACATACATACGAGAACATTTTGACCAGAAAACCAAACGTAATAGTTTTTATAAATTAAAAGATCGCAGGCTTGCCGGTTTTAATTCTATTTTTGCGGTATCTTCCATTGATGTGGCAAAGAAGTATTACAGTGAGTTTAAGAAGCAACTTGCAGATGTGCCAAGTGACAAGAAACTCAAGGTAGCAACCATTTTTAGTTTTGGGGCAAATGATGAAGATGCAGATGGAATGATTGATGAAAACTCAGAAGATACAAGTGGACTTGATGCGAGCTCACGAGATTTTCTTGAAAGTGCTATCTCTGACTACAATGCAATGTTTGGAACCTCGTACGACACTTCTTCTGATAAGTTTCAAAATTACTACAAAGATGTGAGCGAGCGTGTAAAAAAACGTGAGGTTGATATTTTGATCGTAGTAAATATGTTTTTGACTGGATTTGATGCGACTACACTTAACACTTTATGGGTAGATAAAAATCTGAGATTACACGGACTATTGCAGGCGTATTCTCGTACAAATCGAATTTTAAACAGCGTAAAAACTTTTGGTAACATTGTGTGCTTCCGAAACCTTGAGAAAGCTACAAACGAATCTATTGCTTTGTTTGGCGACAAAGAAGCGAGTGGTATTGTCCTGCTTAAAGCATACGAAGATTACTACAATGGATATAAAGATGGCGATAAAGAAGTGCGAGGTTATAAAAGTTTAGTTGATGAGATTATAGAGAAGTTTCCTGTTGGAGAGCGAATACTTGGAGAACAAGCTCAGAAAGATTTTATTAGACTTTACGGAGCAGTCTTGCGTGTTCGAAATATATTGACCACTTTTGATGAGTTTGAAGGTAATGAGATATTGTCTGCTCGCGACCTGCAAGATTATCATAGTATGTACATTGATTTGTACAATGAATTCCGCAAAGGCACCGACAGCGAAAAAGAGAACATCAATGACGATCTTGTTTTTGAGATGGAGCTTATAAAGCAAATTGAAATCAACATTGATTATATTCTTGGACTTATTAAGAAGTACCACGAAGATCATACTCAGAACAAGGAGCTACTAATTGACATCAACAAAGCGATTGACTCTAGTATTGAACTACGAAATAAAAAAGACCTCATCAATCAATTCATCACGACACTCGATGTACATTCGGTAGTAGATGAAGACTGGCAAAAGTATGTTGAGAAAAAGAAAGTTGAAGAATTAGAACAGATCATTGAGAGCGAAAATCTTGATCGTGATGCTACATATAAATTTATCAAAAATGCGTTCCGTGATGGTGGTGTAGCATCTACCGGCACAGCCATTACTAAGGTGTTGCCACCAGTATCTCGTTTTTCAGAAACCGGTGAGCGTAGCAAAAAACGTGAGAGTGTTCTTGGTAAGCTTACACGTTTCTTCGAGAGATTCTTTGATATTTCAGGCGGAAGGTTTAATGACTAGAACTACATATACTTTCTTTGAGTAAAGAAGAAATCAAAATAATTCGAAATTTATGAAAAATAAATATGGATTACCTGAAAAAGAATTAGAGAGGACCAAAACAAGAGATAAAACTTGTGTATATTGCCATAAAGTAATGATTGAACCTAGTAGTGGTGGAGATAGAAAAGACTGGGCGACAATAGAACACTTAAATCATTTACCACCATGGGATAAGTCAGCTACCGTTGCTTATTGTTGCGGAAGTTGTAACTCAAGTCGTAGTAATAAAAGAATTATTGATTGGTTTGAAACATCATATTGTATTGGAAAAAATATAAATTTCGATACTGTGGCACAGCCCGTTAGGGATTATGTTAGGAATTATGAAAAATGAACAACTATAAGATTGAACACAAAATATTAACTCTGGCTCATTGTGCTGTAATGGACAACAAAGAGAAGCCAGCGTCATTTAAAGTAGGAGACGTTGAATTTACTCATTGGGATTTTAATCATAGAGATGGGTGGTCTACTGACGCGTGGATAGCAACAACCGAAGTAGAGGCTGATAATTTTGTTGATGCGGTAAACATATTGGCTAAGAAATTGAACCAAATAATTCCTAGGATTGCTCTCATATCTCAATCCTATGTTGAATATTTCTTTGAACCCTTCCTTATACACAAAACTGAGAGCGAAGTGGCTTTTTTTAGGTACATAGAGGATACAAGAGGAGGAGGCTTGATGTTTATGGAAAATGATCTTAAGGCTCTTAAAAAGCTACTTAATCAAACAGAAGTACCGGAGTCATTTTTTAAGTATTGGAAAGACGCTGTTAACGCTACTGGGTATTCTGCGAAGTTGTTGATTATGTTTTCTGCTCTTGAGGCGCTAGCAAGAGAGCGAGACAAATCTAAATTTAGACAAAAGGAGGATTTATACAGAGACCTTTTAGGAGATGATCTTACGAAAGAAATATTTACGGATGGCACAGGTTTGAGAAATAGGTTGATTCATGGGGAATATTTCTCTGAAGATGATGATGGCGTGAACTACCTTGAGATGATACATAAGAAAGTCATTACTTACTTCAATAAAACTATTTTGGCTGAAGATCTGCTTAGTGAAAAAGTGGTAAATCCGCAACGACATTTCTTTGGTAACAAGACTCATGGTAATTTTCTCATCAAAAATAAAGATCGATCTAAAGTTTTTGAACTAAAAGACGTGATTGCAGATTTCTCTCAAGATTTCCGCAACCCAAAGAAATATGAACACGTCTTTGATGATGACCTACGTAAAAGCTACTAATCTGATGAAATAATCATGGATGAAGATATTAAAGAACTCATGGATGACTATGACCTTGATAAGGACGAGGCAGAGGAACTTCAAGAGCTAATGGACGAAACAGGACTTGATGCAGACGACGCGAATGAAGTTCGCGAAGCTATGTAAAAACTCCCCGAGCGGGGAGTTTTTACGGAGGGTGTTACCTTTCGATCGCCATATTTCGGTGTGGCATTAACTCAATCATTTCTCCTACCAAGCAAGCTCTATCTAAACCAGTAACTTTTCCATTAACCCTTTTTCTTGTTGAATCTGCGCATTTTTTGTTCAACAGAAACACTGCCGACCTTAATTTTGTCAGCAACTATGCGACCATATGACTTTCCAACAGGATTGAGTGTTACGGTTTTACCCTCAATGAGATCTTCCAGTGCGTGGGTTGCACTAGCGGAACCTTTTCGACCTTTTTCCGGAGTATCTATGTTTGCAATTCTAATGAATTGTCCACCCTTAACTCGAAAAGTGTCACCATCGATCACTTTTGTGACTTTCTTTTTCTGCATTAGCGTAAGTATTATTTCTAAGAACACTTTAGAACCGACTAATTTCATCTGTGTTAGTACTATTATAACATTTTTGCTTTTAACCTAAGATGGGGAGAATAGTTTTTCAAACTATTTTTGTGCGCGCACGGGAGGGTTGGGGCAAGCACTAACGTAAATGAGCCTCGGGCTATTTCCGCTAGGAGCGTCCAGGGCTAAAGGACGAGCGCCGACCCGAACGAAGTCACTAAAGCATAGTAGCGGAAGCGACACCACACAATCAGAGATGAAAACGAGGAGAGGGGTTGTGCGAGGGCGGACTCCGTAGGCACGTTAAAGCGAACCACAAACACTCTTATAAGGAAAAAAACGGAACGGCACTGAATACTCTAGCAAACCACTGCGAGGAGGAGCCCGACGCTGGGGAGAGGATTCCTTCCTCTCCCCAAACTGTGTGTCGCCCGAGCAAGCGCCTAGCAAGGCGCATTTGCGAGGATAAGCGACACTCCTAGGTATTTAGGCGCTCGTAGCCCTAGCGGAAATAGCCCGAGGCGGATGCCGAGGGTACCTTCCTTTAGCCACTGAACGCAAAATTGATAGAATAGATCTGAGGCACCACTACGAATGACACCAACTTCCTGTCTTAACAGGAAGCCGACCGAGCCCCGTTTCCGCCCATTCAATTTTTAAAAAAATCCCCCCCCGAAAAAATAAAAAGTATGGAAAGGCGGAATGGGGCGAGGACGGAGCGCC
>JABMOB010000004.1 GCA_013204345.1 Parcubacteria group bacterium
GAAATAAATATTTGTTCATTTTGTTTTCGTTTTTTCCCAAAGGATCACACTGACTCAAAAAAATGTAACATATGCAGTAATAAAAATAGAGACACTTCGTCTTTAATGGTTATCTCTCGCGATGTTGATTTTGAGAATATAGAAAAAACCCATTCTTACAATGGTTTATATTTTGTATTAGGAGGAAGCATACCAATTTTAGAAAAGGAGCCCGAAACTAGAATCAGGCAGAAGGAGCTCCTTCTGCTAGTCGAAAGTCTAAAGTCCAAAGTCCATAAAGTCGAAGGTCATGAAAATCAAAATCGGGGCCTAAAGGAAGTAATTCTCGCAACCAACTTAAATCCTGAGGGTGAAAATACAGCGGAATATATTGAAAAAATCCTTGCCCCGTTAGCCCAATCAAAAGGTTTCAAAATTTCTCATCTTGGAAAGGGTCTTTCTACCGGCACAGAACTTGAATATTCTGATACCGACACCATTAAAAACGCTCTCAAAAATAGAAACTAAATATAAAAACCGCCACTCGGCGGTTTTTATTGGATAGATTCAATTTTTACTTTTATCCAAGGTTGGCGATGGCCGTTTTTCTTGAAGTAGCGACTTTTTTGTCTGTATTTTATAACATCAATAGTTTTATTCCTTCCAGCTTCAGAAAAGGAAGCCTCTACCTTTGCCCCTTCGATATAAGGGGTTCCAATGGTTGTAGTATCTTTACCATTATCAACAAGTAAAACTTTATCAAAGGTTATTTTATCACCAACTTTAAAATCGCCATAGAGCTTCTCAATCTTGAGAATATCCCCTGCTTTTACCTGATATTGCTTGCCTCCTGTTTGTATAACTGCAAATTCCACCTCAAGAGCAGCCTTATTTTGTTTTTCTGTAGCTATCATAAGTTTAATAACGATTTTATCCCTTTATTTAAATACCCCACTTTGCATAATACCGCCAGGGCAAGTAGAGCCACAATTGTATACAAATCACAGAAAAAAGCAAATTATTCCTGATTTTCTGACGCAGGTCTATCCAAGGTTGGGGTATCTATTTCCAATGATTTTCCGGTAATTTTGAGCATATCCTTGTCTATTTTTTTGAATTCTTTACCTGTGGCATTGAAATGATTAACCGTCGTACTTATAGCATTTCCGAGTTTTTGGTGATATTCCTCATAACTTCTTAGGTGTTTTTGTAGATCTTCAACATTTTTTCTTATTTCTACAGCCGATTCTTCTATAACAAGGGCTTTGAGTCCTTGGAGTACAGTTTGGAGATAGGCCAAAAAAGATGTGGGGGATACGATGATAACGTGACGTTCTTTAAACGCATACTCGATCAAATCTCGGGTATTTATTTTTACAGTACCAACCTGAGAAATAAGTAGATCATAATAAATCGCTTCGTGAGGAATAAACATAAAAGCAAAATCCATCGTACCCTCTGAAGGCTTCACGTATTTTGAGGTCTCATCAATGCGCCCCTTGAGATCTGTTCTAAAAGCTTTTTCTAAGCGCTCTTTTTCTAGTGGATCTTTTTCTTCTACTAATCGATTGTAATTTTCAAGAGAAAACTTTGAATCAATCGGAATGATTTTGTCTTTTACGAAAACTACAGCGTCGACAATCGTACCATCTTTAAAAGGATACTGCATTTGGTAGCTTCCGGGAGGTAAAACATTTTTTAATAATGTTTCCAAATAATATTCACCCAAAATCCCCCTTTGTTTTGGATTCTTCAAAATATCTTGGAGCGATTGGAGCTGATCTGCAAAAGAAACAACTTGTTTGTTGGTCTCATCTAACCGGGTTAGACGTTCTGTAATATCGCGAATAATTCTGTTTGACTCACCAGATTGATGCCTTAGCGACTCGTTGACTTGTTTTGAAGTCTCTCCAATTTTACTGTCTACAGTGCGAGTCAACTCATTCATCTGTTCCAAAATAAGCTTCAAACCAACCTCGTCACCACTATCTCCAGATTTATTTTGTTTTTTAAGAACAAGCCAGAACAAAACAACAACCAAAACAACCAAGAGAATTAAAACTGCTATAAGAATGTTTTCCATAGACTTTAATTGTAACATAACTTACAATTACCTTGTCATTTCGGATTGCCCAGTAGCGAGCTTCGCCGCTCGATGACTTGATTCGAGATTTAGATTTTTTATTTAATTCGTAATTCGTAATTTTAAATTCGCAATTAATAATATGATACAAAAAAATATCTCGGAACAAATTAAACAAGCAATGCTCGCAAAAGATGCTCTTAGGCTAAATGTGTTGCGTGGATTATCTTCTGCTTTTGTAAACGAACTTGTTGCTCAAAAGAAAAAGCCTCAGGAAGAAATTTCCGACGAAGACGCCATAGATATCATCAGGCGAGCCGTCAAACAACGCAAGGATTCCATAGAGCAATTTAAAAAAGGAGGAAGAGAGGA